>JBKJHR010000252.1:0-8342 GCA_046598695.1 Kapaibacterium sp. (SeqCode) | reverse complement strand
GTTGACCATGATTATGAGAAAGCCGGATGGTTTATCGTCTTAGGCGCGATCTTCGATGTGCTTGATGGTTTGATGGCGCGCCTGACAAAATCAGCAAGTGATTTTGGAGTGGAGCTTGATTCTTTGGCAGATGTTGTGAGTTTTGGCGTTGCCCCGTCAGCTATCGTGTATCAACTCTATTTCTACAAGATAGATCGCTATGGGTTGCTGATTGCAGCTCTCCCCGCTATTTGCGGTGCTCTTCGCTTGGCTCGATTCAATTCAACACTTGTAGGATATGACAAAGAATACTTCAAGGGTTTGCCAATACCTTCCGGTGCGATACTTATCGTATCTTTTATAACCTTCCATTTCTTACAGCCCTCATTTTTCATCACAGAATCACTTCGTGAAGCCGCAATGTGGTTTGTGGTGATCGGTGCTTCGCTGATGGAGGTGAGCACAGTACGCTACGAAGCGATGCCGAAGTTCTCTATGCGCGGAATAAAGGAAAAGCCGATCTTAGTCGGAGCAATCGTAGTTGGTATCGTCGCTGCCATAGTTACAAAAGGTGTTGCGATCTTCCCGCTTTTTTTACTCTTTGTCGTCTTTGGTTTGGTACGGTCGTTTATCGAACGCTTGCGTCGCTACATGAAGGATCAGAGTGCGGTATCGCTCTTTGACGAAGAAGAGCTGGAGCGTGAAGACGAGGCAGCATTCGGGGGGTAAGATCTCAACCTAAGGCAATAGATCCACATGCCGAATCTCTTCTGGCTTTGTGAAGAGGATATGATCGTGGAAATAATGTGTAAGAAGGAAACACAAGATGATCATGTAATACACCTGATCGAATGTCAAGCCATGATACTGTTGCGTGATAAGCAATATCCCTATGACTGATAGCGCACTAACAGAAGCCCCGACAGTAAAACCATAATACTTCCACCATTTGCCCGGCTCATTCATTTTCTTCATCGCAGTCGTCGTGATCTCACCCCGCTCCAGACGATAACGATTAATAAGCCATGTCAATCCAAGATACTGAAATGAGTGCCAACTATTTAAGCCCTGAAACGCCACATCAAGCTCAGGGAAAAAAGGTGTAAAAAATGTTGCAAGAACCGTAACACCAATCAATGTCGTCTTCGGGACATTCCCCATCCCACGACGAAATTCATTGACTGTCTTCGTTGCATACAAAACAAAGGCAAGGCTGAAGAATGCTGTGGCGAACATCCACGTAGCATCAATCTTAAGGAATTCGGGGAAAAAGAGTGTGGTCTGTCCAACCTTAAATGTATTGTGCACGAAGCGATACATTGCCATAGGATAGAGCGCAGAGAGAACAACAGCATAGTCCACTATACGCGACCACTTGGGCTGTGGAGCCTGCTCCTTTTGGCGATAGCAATCAACGAGAAAGATAATCTGATGCAAAACGTGAATACTTGCCCAGAAAAAGAAAAAAGTCAAAAGATAAATAAAATGGAAGATCGCAGCATAGATAACGATAGAGGGTATGATCACCGCCATTGGAATGATCGTCCAATAACGTTTGCGGAATGTCGGCTCGAAGAATGTGCGAGTATAGGTGGCATACATGTGCGGACCACCAATACCGAATGCAATGATACCATTGACGATGTTACGAGCATTATCAGCATTAAAGCCGAGGCCTTGCCCAAGATAGTAAGTCGCGTAGGGCAAAATCATAAGCACGACCGAAAGCGAGACCCATGTCAAATCCCATTTTGGCGAACGAAGCCATAAAGCCGAATTGCGGCGGTCGGTATTGGCAGATGATAATGCGAAAGTCGTCATAATTCTTAATACACGTTTACCCCCAAGTAGATTGCCTGATGGGTAGGGACAACCTGTATGCTTTCGGTTAACACATTTTGGGGGTGTTTGCACTCCCGAACCCACATGAAATTTTCGTCACGGGAAGGTTAGGAGAATCTATGATTGTTTTTCGGGATGTTTTCGGGGTGAAAATGGTTTTCCTTCCCCAATTTATATAATATGACAGAGCAGGAAAATATACATACGGAGCCTCTTGCGGCGACAGAACCCGCAGAAGCGACCGCTACTACTCCCCAAGTATCGGAAACAGTATCCACAGAACCCCAAGCCAGCGCTCCTTCAGAGCCGGAGCCGACAGGTCCCTATGCGCATCACGAGAAATCTCGTCGAGCAAAGGAGATCGTGCAGATCTCTGTAAAGAAATGGTCGCGCAATGGTTTGGAAGTCGAACTTGCTGATGGCACACCCGCTTTCATGGCGAATGCACAAATTGATCTTGATCCAGATCGCAACATCGCAAATTATTTCGGCAAAACTATCCCTGCCCGCATCACCCGTGTACAAGTCAAGAAAGATGGCACTCCGGAAATTTCGGTTAGTCATCGTTCTGTCTTGGAAGACGATCTTCGTAAGGCTTCAAAAGAACGCCTTGAGACGATCAAAACCGGGGACATTATTGATGCAAAGGTAAAAGCATTCAATATGAAGGACGTGATCATTGATATGGGACCTGGTGTTGATGCCTATATCATGGGTAGAGACTTGACGTGGGAGAATTTCTCTCATCCCTATGAGATCGTTAAGCGTGGGGCAACCATTCAAGCGAAGGTTCTTCAAGTTGATAAGAAGCACCGCAAAGTGCAGCTTGGCGTTCGTCAGCTTACATCCGATCCATTTGTTGAGAAGTTCAATGCTGTGCAGGCGGATACCGTATTGATGGCAACCGTTGAAAGCATTAACGATTTTGGTGCAGAAGTTTCTATCAGCGAGGGGGTAACGGCATTCCTTCCTATCTCCGAGATCAGTTGGGAGCGCATCCCAGATGTTGCATCCGCTGTGAGTATTGGCGATGAGTTTGAAGTGCAGATAATGACAGTTGATGTCAAAAAGAGACGAATCACTTGCAGTAAGAAACGTCTTGTTGAGAATCCAATGCGAGTAAAAGAAGAAACCTACCGTATGGGTTCTGACCACGATGGTATTATCAAAGAAGTAACAAAGGGCGGAATAGTCGTAGGATTCGCTGATGGCAATGAAGGCTTTGTCCCTCGTAGAGAGCTTTCTCATGATCGCATTGAAAAATTAGAAGATACCTTCAAGAAGGATAAACCTATCGAAGGTTTGCGCGTTATTGAGCTTGACCGCCGCAACGGGAAGATCACTCTTTCGCTCATCGCTGCGGAGAAAGAAGCACAGCGCACCACACTCAAACAGTATCGTGCCACAAGCAAAGCAACAAGCTATGACTTGGGCGACCAACTCGCCGCATTGAAGGCAAAGTTTGAGCAAGCCGAGAAGAATTAATGTTTGAAGTTAGGCGGAAATCTCTTCCGCCTATTCGGACGAAATATTCCGATGCATTCACATTTTTTTCACCTTATCATATCTCACCCCATGAGAGCTATACTTTTTCACTTCCTATTTGCAGCGGCGCTCACAGTACTTGTATCACAGTCTCTTTCCGCTAACCCTCTACCAGCGGTACAAAAACCGTCTGTTGGGGATGTCTTTCGCTATATGCGAATGAAGATAGACTCGGTCGGAAAAGGAATCGAAGGCTCAAAGCAAACGATAGAATTTACTATCACGAGCAAGGATGCCTTCCGAGAAGGAAGACGCAATCTTTACACGTATCGCTACGATGATAATGAGCCTGACCTTTTTCTCGACGTGCAGGACGATGGGGACGCTGCAACGCTTGAGAACATTTTCGGATGGAATTTCTGGCAAATTTATCCTTTTGGCACAAAGCAATCACGCACCCTCTTAGAGAAAGATACCGTCAATGGTAAGGGGCTTCATTTCCATGTAAAGATCACCTCTACCTATGAAGGCTCAGAACCTCTGACAACGAAAGCCGGAAATATCAATACAGAAAAGGCTTCTATCATTTACACCATTGAAGTAAAAGATGCTAGCGGCAACCCCTCCGGCAAGACCGTTGAGACACAACATTTTTGGTTTGCCCCACGCTTAGGAAATATGGTAAAATTCGTCATCCAAAATATGACCTACGATAAAGATGGCAGAGCAAGCTACCTCGGCGGAGCAACACAAGTTGTAAAAGATTATTTGTTGAAATAAAATTCTTTCACGTCATAAACAGCACAGATGTTTTCTGTGCTTTTTCTTTCAGTAGTATTTTCTTACCAAGCATATCCAATATCGAACCGCAATGCTGGCGCACCCCCGTTATATTTTGAAAAAATCGTGGAATAATCTGATCCAGAGCTATTGCCTGATAAAAAATAATAGTCGTATCCGATACCTAAACCAATAGCAAAGTCATCCCCTGGAAACCATTGCCAGCCCAATAATACCCCAACAGAGAAAGCATCTGCTACAGAGGATGAAGCTGTTGAGCTGTAATTGTAATCATACGAGAGGTGATTATATGATAGATTCGGCGCAACATAAAAACCGCGAAGAGACTTTTTGGAAGGATAAAAACGAATTTCTCCATTTGCTCCAAATCCCTTAATATTTGATATGGTGGGCATTTGCGCTCCTACGCCGAAAGCAAGATTATTTCCAAGAGAATGGTAGTAGGAAAGGTTATAGAAGAGTATAAATTTTAACGGATTTATCACGATCATATCGTGACGAGGAGTAACGTCCTCTTCTTTTTTTAATTCTACGTACTTTGTAGTTTTGGTAGCTCCGGTAAGTGAATCAACTTCTGTCTTTGTACCCTCCGTTCTTATTTGGGAATATACTGAGCTTGAGGTCAGAGTAACGAAAAGAGCAAGGAGAAAATATAATGAAAATTTCATTGGGTAAATGGGGATTACTGAAGCCTAAGAAACCGCTCTTGTCTATTTTAGGTGCCTCAAATGATTATCCAGCTATTTCACGATTTCCAAGAGGTCAGATATTTTCTTGAGCTCATAATCTGCACCATGCTCTTTTGTGCCGAAGGTATCTCCATAAAGAGCAAAAGCTGTTTTCATCCCTACAGATTTTGCACCGACTATATCCCTATCCGCCCAATCACCAACCATCAGGGCTTGTTCTGGTTCGACCCCTAAACGCTCCAACACCTTCCGAAATGGTTTAGCGGATGGCTTGCGCTCTTGCGTGTCGTCAAAAGTCACAACAGTGCTAATGATATGGTGTAAATTAACATAGCATAGACGTAACCAAGCTTCTCGACTCGGGGCATCCGTCAGCACGGCAAGTTTCGTACCACGGCGGATAAGCTCAACAAGAGTAGCTGTTACGTGAGGATATGGCTTGAGTGCTGCCTCACGAGCACGACGATAGGCGATAATGCCCGAAGAAAGCACACGGTGATCAGCCTTCTGAAAAATCCCATAAATGAGATCATCGAATACTTGTTGGTATTCAATACCCCGCTCCTTATAAATGGCATCGATCCGCGCTTGAATCTCGATCTTTTCTAGATCAAGCCCCGCATCCACCATTGCATCAATCGCGGCATCAATCGCGAGACGCTTCATCGCCATAAAGTCAACAAGCGTATTATCAAGATCAAAAACGATTGCTTTAATCATAATTATTTTTTACAAAGTTACACATGTTGAGCAGATAGTCTATTAGAATCAGATTTGTATAGAGTAGTAGCGTCCATAAGACTAGAGAACCAACTCCATATTGTCATATCCAAGCCACACTCCCTTTGGTAGTTTTTTCTCTGCTTCTTCATGCAAAACATCATGATTCATGTGAATCAGATATGTCATCTTTGGGGCAAGTTCTTTAGCTATCGCGCAGGATTCATCAATACTAAAATGCGTGGGGTGTGGCTTATACCGCAATCCATCTAATACAAGAATTTCAAGTGCTTTTAGGTTCTCTTTGCTACTGATAGAAATATGTGAACAATCTGTCAGGTATGCAAAATTGCCAATGCGATAGCCCAGTATTTCGAGATTACCATGGCGTATTGGTATTGGCTGAATCAGTACATCGTTTATGAGAAAAGGTGAGCTATCAATAATTTCAAACTCTACTTTTGGTACAAACCCGCTTCCTGTCGGCTCGGCAAATGCATAAGGAAAAGTGGTCTTAATAATATCAAGCGTTTCTTTGAGTGCATAGCATTTTGGAGGGGTTTTCCCTTTCACATTAAAGGCTCTGATATCATCAAATCCCATAATATGATCGGCATGATGGTGAGTGTAGAGAATAGCATCGAGGTGAGTCACTTTTGCAGTGAGCATCTGCTGACGAAAATCAGGTCCTGCATCAATGAGAATTTTTGTAGCCCCGACCTCGATCAATGCAGATACACGGAGTCGCTTATCTCGAAGATCAGTAGATGCGCATGTGGCACACAAACAGCCAATGATGGGAATACCTGTTGATGTACCAGTACCGAGAAGCGTAATGCGCATGTGTTGATTTATGCGGCTCGGCGTTCTTGCATTGCCTTTGCAAGCTCGTCATCTATTGCCTCGCGCACAGCAGGCTGAACATATACATTATCGAGACCATACTCATTCAAACCGAGCGCAAGTGTGCGAATCTTACGGGTGACGTTGGAGCGACGATTGATCACGAGTAATCTCTCTGTACGGAGAAGGCAATAGCCACCATCGAAGTTACCATTCTCAAAACGTACTTTCACGCCAACAAGTGTGGCGACAGATTTTAACTCTTCTAAAAGATCTTCAGCGGTCATTAAAAAATATCCGGTTTAAGCGAGTTTACCTTCGACATCAATAGCTACGCCGCCATGTTCAATGTTATGAAGTTGCTCTGTAATATGAGCAACTACATCAGCGAGAGGGAGAGTCTTCGGTTTGAACCGAGAGTGTGCAACCTCCACTGCCTCTTCGAGCGTAGGGAGTTCACCGCGAAGAAAAAGCCAGACATGATAACCGAGTCTGTTTCGGTCATTCGGTTCTACGGTTGGTACTGCACGCACCGAAGCATACGCCTTCTCGGCGAGTTCGGTGTCCTTTGCGTGTGAAATGTTAATTGACATATTGGAAATTCATTTTATGAAGATACCGCTATTTTTGAACAACAAATTGTCCATGCCCTGCAATAGCATCATTTCCAAACAAAATCACGGCGAAATATGTCCCGCTTGGAAGCCCACTTATGTCCATCGAATACGTATTTTTTTTATATCACCCTATGTCGTCAGTAATATCGGGATTTTCTAGTTTCTTCGTAAGCAGCTTCATTCCACCAGTGTCATAGATAGAAAGCATATATTTCCCTGTATTCAACTCTTCCATTTGTCTATTGGCGTATGTCGCGGACTCAAGATCGATAGGATAGACGGCAGGAGCGACGGTAAGTGAAAGCATTATCGTATTGGTAGATGCCGGATTCGGAGAAAAGCTCGTAAGATAAAGTCCTTTATCCGTAAGTCCTATTACCTGATCAAGATCCTCTATCTTTACTCCTAATTTCACAGCCCCTATAATCTTTTTTATCACGGCTCCATCAGGGTCAATAACGATTGTATCAGGAGTAAATGATACCTCAAATGTTGTCATGGAAAAATTGGTCGAATCGAGCCATACAGTATGTCTTTCTGATTCACCTGTTTTCTTTCTTGCCTCAATTATCAGTGGCAGACGGAAATATCCTTGTTTGATAGCATCCTGTTTCTGCTCAAATCTGATATTCACAACACCACTATTACGTGTCCATGTTACCCCCAATTGAGGATACCCAATACCAAATACCCATTCCTTAAAAAACCAGCCCAGATCAAAGCCGGTAGATTGTTCAAAGTCTTTTTGTAGATCGAAGCTCGTAGCATTTGCGTAAGCATGAGCTTTCCCATACACTCTTACTGCATCGAAGAATTTTTCATCACCAATAAAGTACCGTAACATCCCAAGTACTGCTGCTCCTTTTTGATATAGGATTGCATACGGGTAATTAGAAGATGAGTGATTTGCTTGTGGTGTGCCATACAGCGATGAACCTGAGCCACTAGAAATTGCACCTGATATATTTGATTTCTGACGCGACCAATATGCCGACTTCCCTTTGAATCTCTCTAAAACAAGAGATTCGCAGTACGTTGCAAAACCTTCATTGAGCCACGGATCATTAAAATCTTTGCACGTCACCCAATCTCCCCACCACATGTGCGCAAGTTCATGCGCGGCTGTTGTACTTGAAGTGTCAAGGGCTTGATTAATAAGTGTGATCATCGTCTGATGCTCCATTGAGCCAATAGGAGCGATCACATAGCCAACTTTCTCGAATGGATACTTCCCGAAAAGAGAATCATAATAAAAGAGAGCATCTACAATTTTCGATCGCATCAAAAGACTTGCTTTCGCCGTATCTTCGGGATAGGCATAGGTTTCAAATGGAATATTTAGTGTGTTCGTTGTAAGTAATTTCTG
>JBKJHR010000272.1:0-9433 GCA_046598695.1 Kapaibacterium sp. (SeqCode) | reverse complement strand
TATTTTGGGAACGGTAGGCACCAAATTGCGTAGCACTGAAAACATCTCCCTTTGAATTGACAACAACACTGCTCATAAACTGAGCGAAAATACCAGCATTTTTTTCCTTCCATGTTTGTCCTTCATCGTTGGACTTTAGCACACCAGCCGGTACACTTGCATGAAATACTTCGCCATTCCTATTTACAGCTAAATAGAATTTGGTGTCACCATGCTCTGTTTGGTCTTGAAGTTTCCAGCTCACTCCATCATCGGTAGAAATAAAAATGCCACCGAGATGAGACTGTACACTGTCCAGTAAATTGCTGAATGTTGTGATAAGAAGATGTCCCGTCTTATCGGAACGTACCATATACTCAATGTTATGACTATTCGGATGCTGGAAGACTTTCACCCATGTTTGTCCTTGATCGGAAGAACGGTATAGAGCACCATATCCCTGTCCTACAATTAAATCGTCATTTGCCGACAAAGTGAATGACAGATTTGCGCTATTCTTATAACTTGGTACGGGTGTTGGCAATTTTGTCCAAGTATCCCCATCATCTGTAGAGGAAAACACTGTACCATACCCTTGCGTAACAGCATAGAGTTTACCGTCCTTATTCATAGCCATACGAGCAAAAACAGAATCCTTTATATTCAGCCCGGGGCGTTCCCAAGTGTCACCATGATCCTTTGAGCGAAAGATACCAAACTTTCCTGCTGCTGTGTACACCCATTTCTTTTTGTTCACGAGAATATCTGTGAATATAGTATTATAAGCAAGAGCGGGAAAAGGAGAAATATACTCCCAACCAATTTCTGTACCTTTATTCCTCAAAAAATCGCCGCCATAGTAAGTTGAAGCATAGGTATATTCAACTCCATCAGAGGCTACTTGTTTTCCTTGAAGACGTTTGATGCCTTTATTAAGGTTAAACCACGTCTCGCCATTATTCGTACTGCGGAAGAACCCAGCAACTTGCGTACTGATCGTGAGGACTTGTGAGGAGTCTATACAAATAGAAGTCACATTACCACCAATTGGTCCATTGGTTTGCCGCCAAAGGATAGGTCCTTGAGCATAGAGCGAAAGCGAGGAAAGAGCTAATACGATACAACTAAGAAGTCTGCGAGTATTCATGGAGATAGTCTCATTAAGTATATATTCAAGAAAACACTATAAACCAAGAAGGTATTCACCTGATCGAGAAAACGATCTGTGAATACCTTCCTGTAAAAGAACCCGTCTGAGAAAGAACTTACTTCGTCAAGACGAAGGAAGTAGTCACATCAGAATTCGGTGACGAAATACGTACGGTGTAAGTACCAGGAGCAAGTGACTTTGTATTGATCAACTTGCTATGCTCACCTGCGACCATCGTCGTCGTTGACTGGATCGTCTGTACTTTATTACCGAGTACATCGAAGAGATCAATCGAGATCGGCGTATTGTTCTCACCAAGACGATATACAAGCTTCGGTGATGCACCAGGTGTCACCGGATTTGGTGAGATCGGAGCAATGCGCGTCTTGACGCTATTCGTCTTCAGATATTCCTTGAGTGAAGCATCACCACAGAGATACTGTGGAATGAAGTCACCAGGAATATGCTGATTATCGAAGTAACAGAGTGTCGCACCCGATTGGTCAGTGAACTGTCCGTTCGATACTAAGAAGTCACTCTTATCATCCTTCGATACCATGACACGGAATTTGATGTCGACGAGCTTCATTCCAAGCTCAATTTGGCTCGAACTTGTTACTGTGAAAGTAGCTGTCTCATTACCCGCACCATCATTCGTTATGACCGGCTTTGTCGGTATTGAAATATTCGAATTTGCACCTGCAACATCAACGTACTCGAAGAGATCACGACGGTACGTCACGCTAAAGGTAGCGCCATATACACCAGCTTGCAATTCGATTGTATCAGTAATGCTTACAGGTACTGTAAACACATCACCCGTCACAGCTGAATATGATGCATTCGACGGATTCTTCACCGTGAATGTATTCTTCAGAAGCACACCGTCTCCGCCAATTATAGCGTACACTGTATCGATCACCGTCTTCTTACTTGTATCTATGTAATCATAGATAAAGCGTACTTTCGCGAAGAGCAGTCCACTCACCTGAGGCTTAAAGAGCACAGGAAGTTCCTCTATCTTTTGGCTCTTAATTGTCTTGAATGGTGCGTAAGTATATGTCTGAGTATTATTCGCTACGAACTGGAATTGGTTCGCATTGACATAAGGGGCAACTTCATCAAATATCTCAACTTGACGAAGATTGATATCAACAGTACCTTTATTGGACAAGGATACTTTCTGTTGGTTATCACGGCAGACAACGTAGGTTGGCGGCGCAGCGAATCCAAGCGGTGCAACTGACTGTTGTGAAGCAATAACATGTACAAGAATCGTTGACATCGGCGAGCAAGGTGAATTAGACCTCAAATTGATCGTGAATGTAGTATCAATGTACTGATTCAACGCCACCTGTCCTATGAATACACGTTGTTCACCCTTCTCAAGTGTAAGAGGAACAGGAAGTGCTGGAGTAAAGGTGATTTCAAATGGGATGTCATATCCGTTGATAATCAGCGTACTATCACCAGTATTTGTTGCGATGAAACCAATATTATTTATTGCTCCTAACTGCACATAGCCAAGATCAATCATCGTTGAAGGCGTAATACCCGTTTCACCATGAGTTACCTCACCCGTAAAATGTATTCTACGAACAGCAGTATCTCCTGTAATATCAGGAATTGCCTCAAGAATATCTTCTCGCAAAGCATATTTAGGAGAGAAAGAGAGATCAGCCTTGAACTCTACATCTACCCACATACTGTCACCTGGCTCAATAACAAAATTACCGAGTGGATTTCTACCGATCTGTGATGCAATAACCGTAAACTCGCTAGGTGTTTTTGCAAAGCCAACGGTAGTAACACTTGTTGCTGCAGAACTGGTGTTTACGAGATATACACGTGCAGTATCTCTCGAATCACAAAGAACTCTCATTCTCTGCTGTTCACGGTCCCATTCAACACCTGGCTTAATTGCTTTACCCTTTAGCTTCGATATATCATCAATGCTACGGGTATATGGGTCTTTAATGTCCGAACCCCATATACATTCTGTGGTATCTCTACCAGAAACGACAGGAGAGTAACAGAAGCGAACGACTAATGACTTACCAGGTAGAATAACGATTGGCAACTTTGCGATCGTCGCAGGGTCAAGTGAGAACAGTATCTTATTCTTGAGCAAATAATCAACTGTGAGGGTAAATGGCAGTTTACCAACGTTTCTGACGCTTGTAGTATCGCACTTTGTTGAACCTACGAGGATTGTTCCAAAGTCTATATCACCTGCAAGAATAAGTGGCGTACCACCTTCGCCTACGATCGGGATAAGATTTTCAAAGCAATCGGTCTTGATACGAACCGTATCAAAATGCGCTATAGTATCAATTGCCGTAAAATGCGTAAAGATCTTCAGCGTGTCACCTGGTCTCAATGTTGAGCCGATAGGTGGCCTTACCGAGTCGATCTTAAAAGCAGGGTCATTCTGAATTAGATCAGCCTTTAAGATAAGATAATTACGCTTGTTCGTTGGTAGATTGATAAACTTAATAACGCTATCTTTTGCATCACCAACTTTGAGCAATCCAAAAGAAAGAGTATCCTTAGGCTGATATTCAACAAGTGCCTTTTGGAAACGAAGCTCGATCAATATCGGGTTACCTGCATTGTCAATGACGTAGACAGGTGCATAGCCATCTTGGCTTACGTTATCAACAAGCACATCAAAGCTTACGACAGAATCATTTCCGGTAAACGTGATTTCACGATTACGAGCAGGGTCGCTAATTGGATCGAAAGATGTGTTGAAATATTGATAACCGTTAACACCTTTTTTAATCATGCTGTCTGTTGGCACGACAATGTCCCCAAATGGATCATCAAGCAACAGCGCACTCTTAATACCACCAAATTGACGGTGGTCAATAGCCGTTATATGCCATCCTGCACAATTCGTATCAACTTTGATAGTCATATTAGGCGGGATACCTGCAGTAAGAACCATACCAACAGGGAGTCCATACGCGAAGAAATTATCATCATTGTCAAAATCACCAAGGTCACCATCAGCATCAACAGCTCGGTTTCCATAATGATAGACCATAAATGGGAACGTAGCACGAGCATAATAACTTCCTGGAGCAAGTTTGTATTTCGTGCACTTAAGCTCTGGGTGATCAGGAATCCTATTCTTATAAAAACCGACACTGGTTAGACCTGCCTGTGAGATAAGATTTTCTGCGCCACCGTTTTTTGAAACATAAATACTATCTCCGTTCTTCGCAGATGGACTGAACACGTTCACGTAATAGCCCTGTAACTTTTCGTCCACATTAGACGGCACGAACCATAAATAAGCATTACGCCAACGAGATATAGGCACAATGGAGATCATGCTTGGTGCTGGAAAAGGAGAGTTGGTAGTTTGGCTACGCTCATCATATTGCATAACAGCAAATTTCTTACCATTCGTCGAATAATAGTGCATTGGGGTAAGAAATTCAAGCAAGTTTGGCGGAGGAGCATATAGCCCAACACTAAAATCTCTTGTTCCCGCATAGCCGTCGATCTTCACAGATACACTTGAGCCACCAGGTTCGCATGTAAAGATACGGTAGGTTTCACCAGGACCTTCATCGTTTGCTGTGAGCGGAGCCGAATCAACCAAAGGAGCAGTTACGTATCCCGTTGTATCCCAATATTCGCAAGGAATCATAGACTCGACCATGTAATCACGACCTTCAAGCGGACGATTACCTACGCCACCCAATAAGCCAGCATCTTCATGTCCTGCAATAACGAAGATAGGCTTATCAGATCTTACAACCGTACCTGAAATATCCATCTCATTATTATCACACCAAGACTTCACCATGTAGCACTGACCTCTATTCAGTGATACTGAATACGTCTGAGGTGCACCAGTAGCACCAGGACCATAGGTTGTGCCTGGGCGCTTTCCGCCTTGTGTGGTTGAGGTGGGTGTAATGCTAACGGTTGTCCCATTAAAAGGAGCAATAATTTCAAAAACACCGCACGCCTTATCGAGACTAGTAGCCCCACGTCCGCCAAGCATAGCACCATCACCCTCAGGATTGTCGTACCAAGATTGGATAACATAGTTCTTTCCCAGTGCATTTGTTGGCAAAGCGAGGTAGCTTCCGCAAGATGAATTGCCAGTACTAAAGAACTGGACATTGATCGGCTTGCGCGAAGTAATATGGCAAGCGCGGAATTCTTTCAACTGATCACCAGGATCAGTCATTTTCATCTTGCTGACATCAAGCTTTACCTGGATAGATATACGCTTTTGCATCTTATAAGGCTGTGCTGCCTCTTCTATTCCCGTTATCGGATCGAAGTACGATATGAATACTGTATTATCCTGAAATGAGCTGATGAGCGCATAAACACGGAAAAATCCCGCGGAAAAACCAGGGACAACGTTCTGGTAGGTAGGGTGGATATATCCGAGGTAATAACCCTTACCCTCGGATGGAGTACCCTGTGCTTTGCTGCTTTGTGGCAGGAAGGACAGCGTAAGAAGAAGCAAAAGACATGACGTTATGAGACGCTTCATATCGTTATTTATATAGAGTTATGGAAGAAAGAACGTTAATTATTTGTGTGTTCTATTGATTAGGGTTGACCAAAAACAGTCACCCTTCCCGAGATAAAACATTTGAGACACCCCAAAGTTACAAAACAAAATGAAAAAAAGTTAAAAAAAGTGTGTGGTAACTGGTACACCCTTCTTTTTTACACCTTAAATCGCCCTATTAACGAGAATTGGTGTACAGATATAACTGCATTCGGCAAGTACATAGTTCATTAAAAAAGACGTATTTCGGCATTTTTACCATAGAAATACCATTTGATTGCTGAAAATTCTCTCAAACTTTGTCCGAACATCGTTGTTTTAGGGCTATCAATTACAGAAAACTATCATGCTCGGTCTCAAATGCGAAACCAACCTGGAATGGCTGGATAGGGTGAAAGATAATGCCTCTGCCCTTCTTGTAGATCATGCCCTTTGTGAGAAGAAAGCGGCAACAATGGCTATCTCCCTCCTAAGCCGATATCCAGAACGGTCTGAGTTGGTTGCAGAAATGGCAGATCTGGCAATTGAGGAGATGAGCCATTTCAAGATGGTGTTGAAGAAAATGGAAGTACGAGGTATTTCCCTGACTTATGATTTTGGTGATACTTATGCACAAGCTCTCCACACTCAGATCCATAAACAAGAACCTCAGAGATTTCTTGATACGCTTATCGTTTGCTCCTTGATAGAGGCGCGTTCATGTGAGCGGTTTCAACTTCTTTCTGAGAATGCGAGCGATGAGGACCTGAGGACATTTTATGCTTCCCTTCTTGCCAGTGAAGCGCGGCATCGGAATGGATTCCTACACCTTGCTCGACTGTACTTCCCCTCTGCTCTAGTGAAAGCAAGATTAGAATATCTCGAACAATTTGAGGCGAACATCATTGCGCATTCCCCATCTGAGGCAACAATGCACGGATAAGCGGAACTACACTAATGGTGCCAATATGTTCTGTTAGACTATGCCATTTCAACTCGTTTCAGAATACAAACCATCCGGCGATCAGCCGGAGGCGATCAAGAGCCTCATTGAGGGTATTAATCGCGGAGATCACTCGCAAGTACTGCTCGGCGTTACCGGATCGGGAAAGACGTTCACGATGTCGAACGTTATCGCCTCGTACGGGAAGCCAACGCTTGTGATAAGCCATAATAAGACGCTTGCGGCACAGCTTTATAGTGAATTCAAGCAATTTTTCCCCAATAACGCTGTCGAGTTCTTCATCTCCTATTATGATTACTATCAGCCAGAAGCATATTTACCTGCGACTGATACGTACATCGAAAAAGATATGTCTATCAATGAGGAGATAGACCGCCTGCGCCTCAAAGCGACAAGTGCTTTACTTGACGGACGCGATGATGTTATTATTATTGCATCTGTGTCGTGCATCTATGGCATTGGCGCTCCCGATGAATATGCACGACAGGTGCTGCGTGTAAAAGTTGGAGATGTTGTTGCACGGAATGATTTCATGCGCGCTCTGCATGAGATCCACTACGAACGAAACGATGTAGAATTCAAACGGGGAGCGTTCCGTGTGCGCGGTGATGTCGTGGATGTGATCCCTGCATACGAAGAGGATAAAGGATTTCGTATCGAATTTTTCGGTGATGAAGTTGAGCGAATTTCTATCATTGATAGTCTGCATGGCAGAGTTCTCGAAAATACTGACCGAGCGATGGTCTATCCTGCAAAGCACTTCGTAACGACAGGTCCACAGCTTGAAAAAGCGATCGTTGCCATTGAGCAAGAATTAGAATTGCAATTGCAATACTTCCGCTTGAATGGGAAGCTCCTCGAAGCACAACGTTTGGAGCAACGCACACGCTTTGATCTCGAAATGATGCGTGAACTTGGGTATTGCTCAGGCATTGAGAATTATTCACGCCACCTTGCCGGACGACAAGCAGGCGAACGTCCCGCAGTGCTCCTTGATTATTTCCCTGAGAATTTTCTTCTGGTCATTGACGAATCGCATCAGACTATTCCGCAGGTTCGAGGAATGTTTGCAGGTGATAGAGCAAGGAAGACAACGCTCATCGAACATGGCTTTCGTCTACCGAGCGCATTGGACAATCGTCCACTTAATTTTGATGAATTCGAGAAAGAGGTAGATCAGATCATCTATGTTAGTGCGACTCCTGATGATTATGAAGTTGCCGAAACAGGTGGTGTGCTCGTAGAGCAGATCATTCGTCCGACAGGTTTGCTTGATCCACGGATTGAGGTACGCCCGATCAAGAACCAAATTGATGATCTTTTAGAAGAGATCAGACGGCGCGTTGCTAAAGGACATCGCGTCCTTATTACAACGCTAACGAAGCGAATGTCTGAGGACCTTACGGATTATTACATTAAGGTCGGAGTAAAAGTGAGATATTTGCATTCCGAGATCGAATCACTTGAACGAGTGGAGATCATTCGCGATCTTCGTCTCGGTGTATTCGATGTTCTTGTCGGTGTAAACTTGCTTCGTGAAGGGCTTGATCTGCCCGAAGTATCGCTCGTGGCAGTTCTTGATGCTGATAAAGAGGGTTTCTTGCGAAGTGAAAAGGCGCTAATGCAAACCTCAGGTCGTGCCGCACGAAATGTCGAAGGAATGGTTATTTTCTATGCGGATAGAATTACTCGTTCCATGAAGGCTGTGATGGATGAGACTGATCGCCGCCGTCTTATTCAGGAAGAATACAATACTCTTCATGGCATTACCCCAAAGACGATCTACAAATCTCACGCCGATATCATGCTTGCTACTGGCATTGCAGACGTTGCCGGAAAACGCGAAGATAGACGCATTGAAGCTGGCTCTGAGAAGAGGATGAAGCATGGTATTACTCCTGATGCAGCATTAAAAAATATGTCTCAGAAAGAGATCGAAGGTTTAGTGACAGACTTACAGATTCAACTCAAAGAAGCAGCGAAAGAACTCGCCTTTGAGCAGGCAGCGGAACTACGCGACGAGATTAGAAGGATAGAAGCACATTATATAAAATAACAAGGTGAGATAATCCCACCTTGTTTACATGAAGCTATTCAATCACTCTCTTTTCATCACATCATTGACTTGCGCGAGCTTGTCGGATAGACGCGATAGACGATCTTGCGGATCGTATCGAACTGGAGATAGGGATACATGCCTGTGAGCGTTTTGATAGCCTCTTGTGTGCGAAGATTTCCTTCAGCCTTGAGTTTGAGGAACATCTGACGGATAACGAAATCGCGTAGTGCTTTCTCATTAATGAGGTCATTTGAGCGGAGCATCGAATAGATGTCGTCGCTTAAAATACCTTCGAGGGGGTTGGATTTGCCATCACGGATATCGGAGCGAACAGTGCCGAGGTTATTGATAACAGCATATGCTGAAGCTGTTTGGCGATCAGAGAACTGAGTACGAGTGCTGAGTGTATTTTCCATTGTAGTCTAAACTAAGAATACGTGAGTACGAGTGACGTTGTTTGTAAAATCACATTCCGAGCAGAGTTTTGAAGAAGGCGTCTTTTTCAAATGTACCGGAACAGTCGTATCAATTTTTCTTCGTTGTTGAACTACAATTAAGTGAATTTCTGAAAGCATGAGGTAAGTAATAATGTCCTCATATACTATAAGTACCCTAAGGGTACCGATTTGTTACAAAAAAACTTTGGTCACAAATCCTTGCCCTACGCCGTTTTGCCTCCCATTAATACGCATAAGTCATGTAAATTCAATGTATAACAGATTTTTTATCCATTCAATTTTTGCGCAAAAAATCTTC
>JBKJHR010000266.1:0-8432 GCA_046598695.1 Kapaibacterium sp. (SeqCode) | reverse complement strand
CATTTTGGGAGATAGATAGCACATCAAGCCTCGTGTGGAAATACACAAACCCAGTCTCGACTACGGGTGCTTTGAAACAAGGGACAACGCCAATTGGAAATAGTGTATTTCGTGCAGAGCTATATGCACCAAATTATGCCGGTTTTGCGAACCACCTCATTGATCCGAGCGGAGAAATAGAGTTGGATCCGATCAGCCCACCTCTCTGTGAACCACAACCGATCGAAACCGGCTCTATTCGAGGCTGGTATTGTGCGGGTTCATCTATCGTGATCAACGCAGGACAGAATACGACGTTTGATCCAAAGAACGTATTTTATATTCAGCTCTCTGATACATCGGGGAGTTTTGCAAAACCTCGTGTTATTGATTCACTTGCCGGAATAAAACTAACGGAAATCATAGCAACACTCCCAGTAGATCTTCTCGGTGGGACGAAATACCGTATTCGAGTTGTTGCCACCCTTCCGCAGACAATAGGTGCAGATAATGGTTCGAACATCACCGTTATTGCGGCACCAAAAGTGACATTTGATCCCCCAAGTCCATACAAGGTATGTCACTTCGTAAGTCCTGTCAACATCACCGCTTCAGGTGGTACGGTATATGAATGGCGCGATGGCAGTACATCCGCAACACGATCAGTATCAAAGCCGGGTTGGTATTATGTGACAACAAAGAATCTTATTACATCTTGCTCACGCACAGATTCGATTCAAGTCATTGATGCACCATTTCTTGATACGAAGATCGTACCTGCAAAAGCTCCGATACTGTGTCAAGGGGAAACGGTAAAACTAACAGCAATGGGTGGACGATATTTCCGTTGGTCAACAGGAGACACAACAAAAAATATCACCGTTTCAAAGCAAGGTTGGTATAAAATTGCTGCTACAGAGAATGGATGTTCAGGTGCTGATTCCATATTCGTCACCGTAAAGCCACTTCCCCAGATAAGTATGACTCCTGCGGGAAGCCGTGCGATCTGTCCCGGAAGTAATCTGACACTTACTGCATCGACAGCAAAGAATTATAAATGGTCAACCGGCGATACGACGAAGACTATTACCGTATGGACTACGGGTACTTACTATGTAACGACGAAGGATTCTAATTCCTGCTCAAACAGTTCGGAAATTCTAAATGTATCCATGTTGCCTGCCCCAGCGAAGCCGATTATTATTCAAAATGGTAAGACATTGAGCACAACCTCCGATCTTCCATTACAATGGTACTTCAACGCCAAGATCATCCCCGGAGCGACAGGGCAAAGTATAACAGCAAATGAAGATGGTATGTATATGGTAATGACTATTGCATCAAACACTTGCACGGCAACATCCGATGTCTTTACTTATACAGAGACGCATTCGGCTGTTGACGAAAAGCCGATAGCAGTTGGTGTGAGCATTTCGCCGAATCCATTCAAAGACAAATGTACAATCACAGTTGCTAACGAAACACGTTCATCATGTTTGATCGAATGCTATAACATACTCGGAGAGAAGATCGCAACGATCTTCAGCGGCGATCTCGAAGCTGGGAAGAATCAAGTGCAATATCTTCCACCACCTAAAGATCATAGTGGCTCATATTTTATCCGCATCCAATCGGGTAATGACGTGAAGACGTTCAAGGTTATTGCCGAGTAATTTCCGTTTTTACAAATACTAGCCGCAGACTTTCGTCCATGTGCCCATCGGAGAATGGGTACATGGACGAAAGTCTGCGGCTACTGTATTTACAGGCATTCATTCCGCAGAACTATTTTTTACTAATTAAGGTTAATGACTTATCTATTATTAGTGACTTGCACTAATAAAGGATGCTTAATTAGTATGAAAAGGAAGATCACAGGGAATTACATTGTTACGTCGGTCGGCGGGGAGCGTGTCTCGGCATTTGTGCCGCATCCATTGCCGCCGAAGCCTGCGCTCGTCCTGACGGCAAGCGATCAGGAGTTGCTCGATATAGCAAACCGTTCGCTTGGTCGGCTTGATGCTTTCGCTTCGTTGTTACCTGATATGGGTATCTTTCTTCAGTTCTATGTGAAGAAGGAAGCGATCATGTCATCGCAGATCGAAGGTTCACAAACGACGCTCTCCGATCTCTTGATCTACGAGAACGACGCACCGATCAAACCTTCAACCGTTGCAACGATAGATGATATACGTGAAGTATCGAATTACGTGAAAGCGATTCAATATGGACGTGATCGCCTTGCAGGTGGCTTTCCGCTTTCGCTTCGTTTGATCCGTGAGCTTCATGGCATCTTGCTTTCGAGTGGAAGAGGAAGTCATAAAAAGCCAGGTGAATTCCGCACGTCACAGAATTGGATCGGTGGTACACGTCCTGGCAATGCGTCATTCGTGCCGCCACCCCCGAATGAGCTTCCTACTGCACTCGGAGCATTCGAGAAGTTCATTCATGATGATCCTGTCAGGACTCCAACGCTTATCAAAGCCGCTCTGACACATGTGCAGTTCGAGACGCTCCATCCATTCTTGGATGGCAATGGGCGTGTCGGCAGACTTCTCATTACGCTGATGCTTTGTGCCGAGGATGCCCTTCGTTACCCTGCGCTCTATGTGAGCCTATATTTCAAAGAGCATCGTTCGGCATATTATGAGTTGCTTGATGCTGTTCGCACCAAAGGCGAGTGGGAAAGATGGCTTCGATTCTTCTTGGAAGGTGTTCTTGCTGCCTCCGAGCAAGCAACAGAGACGGCAACGGCACTCTTGGCTCTTTTCGCAAAAGATAGACGCAAGCTCGAAGTGTTGGAGCGCTTCGCACCGACGGCACTTCGTGCGCATGATCTGATGAAGAAGCAGATGATCGCTACGGTCCCGGAAGCAGCAAAGAAGCTCAAGCTTTCGATGCCAACGGCAATTGCGGCGTTCGATAAACTGCAAGAGCTAAAGATCGTCGAAGAGATCACCGGGAAAAAGCGCGACAGGATGTTCCGCTATCGCAACTACTATCGTCTCTTAGAAAAAGGAGCACAGCCGATCAAATAAGCGGATGTGCTTCTTCTATTTTGCTAATCAAAGCAATCAGCTTATCCTTTATTAGCAAATTCCACTAATAAAGCAGCTTTAATTAGTGGGAATCGGGTGTAATAACGAATTGTAAAAAGATGTCAGTCTGAACACATTCCCCCTGCACTACTGTTACAAAACACCAAACACGAAGGGGAGGGGAAATTCTATGTGGTGGATCTATGCGTTACTTTCTGCCGTCTTTGCGGCATGTACGGCGATCTTTGCGAAGATCGGTATCAAAGGTATTAATTCTGACCTCGCAACAGCTGTGCGAACAGTTGTTATCCTCTTTATTGCATGGGCGATCGTGCTCTTCAAAGGAAATGCGAAAGACCTTTCTTCCCTCAGCAAAGAGAATATCATTTTTCTGGTGCTTTCCGGAATTGCAACGGGGCTTTCGTGGATATTCTATTTTAAAGCGTTATCCGAAGGCGATGCCTCGAAGGTTGCCCCCATTGATAAGCTGAGCGTTGCTTTCGTCATTATCCTCGCTGCGATTTTCTTGAAAGAAGCGATCACGATAAAAACCGCTATCGGCGCAGCACTCATTATTGGTGGAAGTATCGTCTTGATCTTTTAATCGCTCCAGAGACAAAATTTCTTGTGAGTTTCTTTTCCTTGGTTGCGTTATGATACTCATTCCTATTCGATGAATTTTATTTATGCAGACTGACTCATTCCAATATTCGGTTACCGATCATATTGCTCGGATACGTTTTGCGCGTCCGAAAACCCTAAACTCATTGACCTTCAAAGTCTATCGTGATCTAACAGACGTGATGTACGGGCTTCGCTTCGATGATGAAGTGAAGGTCGTTGTCATTGAAGGTGAAGGACGCGGATTCTGCTCAGGCGGTGATGTGCATGAGATCATCGGCGATCTCTTGAAGCGCGATACGAAAGGGCTTCTCGAATTCACACGGATGTCCGGCGAACTCATCACGAATATGCGTCAGCTTGAGAAGCCCATCATTGCTTCGATCAATGGCATTGCTGCCGGAGCCGGAGCGGTGATCTCACTTGCAAGCGATTTCCGCATTATGTCGAAAGAAGCATATATCGCTTTTCTGTTTCAGAAGGTTGGATTGACGGGCGCGGATATGGGCGCAGTGTTCTTGCTTCCGAAGGTCGTTGGTCTTGCACGGGCGACGGAGTATCTTATGCTTGGGGATAAGATCACGAGTGACGAATGCTATCGCATTGGCTTGGCGAATAAGGTCGTTGATCTTAGTGTGCTTGAATCTGAGACGATGTCGCTTGCAAAACGTCTTGCCGAAAGTGCATCACTAGCACTCGGTTTGACGAAGCGTCTTATCAATAACGAATGGAATATGGATATTACCAGTGCCATTGAGCAAGAGGCAACGGCGCAATCATTAATGATGATGACGGAAGATCATAAAGAATTTCACAAGGCATTTTCGGAGAAACGTCCGCCACATTTTCAAGGGAGATAATTCTGTGAAGCAACTCATCGTCATCTCCGCGCCGTCGGGTGCAGGCAAAACCACTATTACCAAGCGCATCCTTGCTGAGCACTCTGATAAGATCAGCTTTAGTATTTCCGCCACTACGCGCCAAATGCGTGAGGGTGAACGTGATGGAATAGACTACTACTTTCTAACGAAGGAAGAATTCAAGCAGAAGATCAAAGAAAATGCACTGATCGAATACGAAGAGATATTCGGTAATTATTATGGCACACTCGTTTCTGAGATCGACCGTGCAAAGTTACAAGGCAAAAGTCTGATCTTTGATATTGATGTCAAAGGTGGTATTTCTATCCGCACACGCTTTCCTCAAGATTCGCTATTGATCTTTATTGCTCCACCCTCGATAGATGTCTTACGTGAGCGCTTAACCAATCGTGGCACCGAAAGCGAAGAGGTAATAGAGCGTCGCCTCTCCCGCGCCGCGATGGAGATGGGAATGGCAACAGTGTATGACCATATTGTTATTAACGACGATCTGGAGCACGCAATTGTTGAAGTTGCGGCGCATATTCTTCGCTGAGAAAAAAAAGTCCTCACCCTTCGCCAAAAAGTCCTTATATTTGTATGCATTTCTATGGGAGCGTTGCGCTCTTTGCTGACCCCACATTCAGATACCAATGCTTTCCGACTGGTTGAGCATCACATATTTTCTCGCTATACCTATCACCATTGCAATAGGTGGCGTCTTTCTTGTGCGGCGGTTTATGCCGAATGAAAGACTGCGCCGTCATAATGATATAGCAGCACCGATTCATGCGACTATTGCCGTGATCTATGCGGTATTGCTTGCCTTTGTAACGGTTATCGTGTGGGAGCAATTTAACAATGCCGAGGAAACCGTTGCCAAAGAGGCGAATCAGATAGCTGCTCTCGATAGAGATGTGCATACTTTTCCTGCTGAGATTCGTACCGAAATACAAACAGCGCTGCAACGCTATACCGTGTCTGTTATCAATGACGAGTGGAAGTTGATGAGGGAAGGAAGTATGGATGGATTCCGTAGCACGACCTATCCTGAAATTTGGAATAAAGTACAATCATTCAATCCGAAAGATGAAAGAGAGCGCGTGTGGCTGAGCTTGGTGTATCAGCAGCTCAATAAACTGGATGAATCGCGGAGCAATCGTATCGTCTATGTAGAACGAGCCGTACCTCAGCCAATATGGGGACTATTGATTATTGGTGGACTCATCACGCTTCTTTTTACCTGTTTTTTTGGTGCGGAAGAGCGGAAAATTCATCTCTATATGATCTGTACACTTGCGTTCGTTATCGGTATTATGTTATTTATGATCGCAGAAATAGATCGCCCGTTTACGGGTATCGTCAGTGTTGATCCCGAACCGTTTCATCATACATTGGAAACATTGAAGATCGTTCGGTGAGAGTGTACCAAAAGTATTATTACGAGAGTTACCACAATGAAATGTAGCAATTGTTCAACTGAAAATAAAGACGGCTCGCGTTTTTGCAGTAACTGCGGAACGGGGCTTGCGCTCGAATGTCCTTCATGCAAAGCGACAAATGCCTTTGGTGCAAAGTTCTGCGCTGAGTGCGGCACAAAACTTGCCACACCCGCCGAACAACCTGCGAAAGCCGAAGCGAGTGCGATACCTCATGCCGAAAGACGACAACTGAGTGTACTCTTTTCCGACATTGTCGGCTCCACAGAATTATCCGGCAAGCTTGATCCGGAAGATCTCCGTACGATCTTGCATGAATATCAAGTTGCCTGTACAAAAGTGGTTGCGCTCTATGATGGGTACTTAGCAAAATATCTCGGCGATGGAGTCTTGGTATATTTTGGCTATCCTTCTGCGCATGAAGATGATGCACGTCGTGCAATTCAGGCTGGGCTTGGTATCGTCGAAGCAGTGAAAAGTATTAGCGAACGCTTCCAGAAAGAAACCGGCTTTGAGATCAATGTTCGTGTTGGTGTGCATACGGGTCTTGTCGTCGTTGGCGATATGGATCAATCGAATGCACTTGAATCCAATGCCATCGTTGGGCAAACACCAAATCTTGCGGCTCGCTTGCAATCAGCCGCCGAACCAAATTCCGTTGTGACAAGTGGCGATACGTATAAACTCATTCGCGGATATTTTGAAACGATCGATCTTGGTGCGCATGAATTGAAGGGCATTCCCCAAGCCGTTCACGTCTATCGCATCGATCATGAAAGCACGGCGCGAAGCCGCCTCGATGCGGCATTGGGGCAGCTTACCCCTTTTGCAGGAAGAGAGAATGAATTAAAACAACTCGAAGAACGCTGGCATCGCGCACAAGAAGGCAAAGGGCAAGTTGCTCTCTTGGGTGGTGAGGCTGGCGTAGGGAAATCACGTTTACTACATTCGATCAAACAGTATGCAGGCAATACGCCTGATTCATGGTTAACAGAACTTCGATGCTCGGCGTATCACCCGAACAGTTCGTTCTATCCCGTCATTGACTTTCTCGAACGCGTCGCTCTCCGTTTTGAGCGTGATGATCTTCCCGCGGAGCGCCTTGCTAAGATCGAAGGATTTATAGCACTCTATGGATTAGAGAAAGCTGAGGCTGTCCCGCTTCTTGCAGGATTGCTTTCGGTGCCGGTGAACGCCAGCTATGCACCTCTTCCCATGACGCCGCAACGCCAGAAGATGAAGACGATCGATCTTCTCATTACCGTTCTACTTAATCGTGCCAGGCTTCAACCTGTTCTCTTCATACTCGAAGACCTTCATTGGGCTGATCCGTCTTCGCTTGAACTGTTGGATCAATTCCTCACACGCGCACAAGAGCAACACATCCTCATCTTGCTGACATACCGTCCGCAATTCAAACCGTATTGGCATACTGGAACAGATTTCTTGCAGATCGAACTGACCGGATTGCCAAAGAAGAATGCAGAAGAGATCATCAGACGAGTCGCGGATAATAAACCGCTTCCCAAAGAAGCAGTTGAATATATCATTTCGAAGACTGACGGCATTCCACTTTTTCTTGAAGAATTGACAAAGTCAATGGTGGAATCGGAGATGCTCGTAGATAAGGGCGATCGTTACGAACTTTCCGCGCCGCTCAATACGCTCGGCGTTCCTGCGACGATCCAAGATTCACTCACTGCGCGTCTTGATCGTCTTCCTGAAGCGAAAAACGTTGCACAACTTGCGGCGACGATCGGCAGAGAGTTTACTTACGAAATTTTAGAATCAATTCCGGGCGCACATACACGTAATATGCGCGAACAACTTGAACGATTGGTGCAAGCAGGAATTTTATATCAAAAAGGATTTCCGCCGAATGCTTCCTATTCATTCAAGCATGCACTTATTCAAGATTCAGCGTATTCATCATTACTCAAAAGCTCGCGCAAGGATTATCATAGATTGATCGCGGAATCGCTCGAGACGAATTCACCTGAGCTGATCGAAACACAGCCGGAGTTACTTGCCCAGCATTATTCCAAAGCGTTCTTACCACAAAAGGCAATTCAGTATTGGCTCATGGCTGGTGTACGCGCATTGCAACGCTCGGCAAATGCAGAAGCGATCGCGCACTTGAAGCAAGGACTCGAACTGACACAACATCTGCCTGATCTTGCGCAACGCACGGCATTTGAATTGCAACTGCATTCAGCGATGGGTCCCGCACTTATTGCTACACGAGGATTTGCTGATCCCGAAATTGGTGAGACCTATAAAAAAGCGGGAGAACTCAGTGCGCAACTCGGTGATGGTCCGCATCTATTTACTCCGTTATGGGGTCAGTGGGTGTATTATCTTGTGCGTGGTGACTTACAGAAAGCGCGACATCTTGCGTTGGAGATGAAGAGGCTCGGAAGTGAATCACATGATACAGGAATGCTTGTTGAAGCGCATTGGACGCTCGGCAATACGGAGTTTTGGCTTGGGAATTT
>JBKJHR010000053.1:0-12966 GCA_046598695.1 Kapaibacterium sp. (SeqCode) | reverse complement strand
CTTTGAGGTAAAGTCAACCGACGGTGATACACATCTTGGCGGTGACAACATTGATTCACGCCTTGTGGATTTCTTAGCTGATGAATTTATCAAAGCAGAGAGCGTTGATCTCCGCAAAGACCCAATGGCATTGCAACGCTTGAAAGAAGCTGCTGAGAAGGCGAAGATCGAGCTTTCACAGTTGATGCAGACGGAAGTCAATCTTCCCTTTATCACCGCAACAGCAGATGGTCCGAAGCACATGAACTTGACGCTTACACGCAGCAAGTTTGAGCAGCTTTGCGAAGACCTCTTCCAGAAGACGATTGAGCCTTGCAAACGTGCTATGCAAAATGCAAAGGTTACACCGAATGATATTGATGAGGTAATCCTTGTTGGCGGATCAACTCGTATCCCAAAGATCCAAGACCTCGTTCGTAATTTCTTCGGCAAAGACCCTCATAAGGGAGTAAATCCTGATGAAGTTGTTGCTATCGGAGCTGCTATTCAAGGTGCGGTTCTTACAGGTGAAGTGAAAGATGTCGTTCTTTTGGACGTAACACCTCTCACACTTGCTATTGAAACGCTTGGCGGAGTCTCTACAGCGATGATTCCTGCAAATACGACAATACCTACCCGCAAGAGCGAAGTCTTCTCTACAGCGTCTGATAATCAGCCTTCCGTGGAAATTCACATTACGCAAGGTGAACGTCCAATGGCGAATGATAACAAGTCGCTCGGCAGATTCCATCTTGATGGAATACCACCATCACCTCGTGGAGTACCCCAGGTTGAAGTCACATTCGATATTGATGCGAACGGGCTTTTGAGCGTAAGCGCAAAAGACAAAGCAAGCGGCAAAGAACAATCTATCCGAATCACTGCTTCCGGCGGACTTTCAAAAGATGACATTGCAAAAATGAAGAGCGATGCCGAAGCAAATAAAGTTGACGACATAAAGCGCAAGGAGCAGGTCGATCTTCGCAATCAAGGCGATCAGCTCGTCTTCCAAACGAAGAAGCAGCTTGAAGACCTAAAGGACAAGATGAGTCCTGAAGCGCAAGGCAAGATCAACAATGCTGTCACTGACCTTGAGAACTCTCTCAAAGGCACAGATACGGAAGCGATCAAAAAAGCAATTGATGTGCTCAACCGCGAGTGGAGCGAAGCATCAACAGCGATGTACGCTCAAGCAGGAGCACAACCGGACCCAGGCGAACCTCAGGCTTCTGCTGATGGTACACAAGGTGGTCCTAAGGTTGAGAATGCAGAGTACGAGGTGGTTGATGACGAGAAGAAGTCATAACCTATCATAAGAATGAGAGAAAAACGAAGTCCGCAGAATGCGGGCTTCGCTCGTTTTAAAGAAAAATGTGTAGAGAAAAGCAATCCGATTGAGTCGGGCTTGCGTAAATGTCTTTAGAATATGTAAATTTTTTACACTCAATCAATAAAACATAGTTATGAAAAATCTCACAAAAATCGTTTTTGCAGCAATGATGCTGTTTGTAGCAAACATTTCTTTTGGACAAAAGCAACATACTACAATGGTCGGTGGTGCAGCAATGTATCCTTCAAAGAATATTGTTGAAAATGCAGTCAATAGCAAAGACCACACAACACTCGTTGCAGCGGTAAAGGCAGCAGATTTAGTCGCTACACTTCAAAGCGCGGGTCCTTTTACAGTATTTGCACCTGTTAACAAGGCATTTGCAATGCTCCCAGCTGGCACAGTTGATAATTTATTGAAGCCTGAAAACAAAGCAGCATTGGCTGGTGTATTGACCTATCATGTTGTTTCAGGAAGATTAACTTCAGCTGACCTCGCTCGGATGATCAAGGCTGGCAAAGGAAAAGCAGAATTGAAGACTGTTGCTGGAGGTACACTTCGGATAATGATGGTAGGCAAGAAGATCACCATCAAGGACGAAAATGGCAAGAAGGCTTATGTAACGATCAAAGACGTTATGCAGAGCAACGGAGTGATTCACGTGATTGACCATGTGTTGCTCCCACAAATGTAATTCACTGATCTCAACAGATCGGTGAAGAAGCCAAAAAGTAAATGATTTGCTTCGTATCTTTGCAGAGGGTAGTATGTACATACTACCCTCTTTTATTTTGTGATGAGCTTTATCCTTAATAAATAATGCTGACGCTGACCCGTTATACAAGTAAATTATGCCACCAAAGACATTAGTATTTGACATTGAGACAGTCCCTTTAGATTTTGATTCATCGTTTGATGAAGCGCAAAAAGAATATCTTTTGCGAGGTCTCGATACTGATGAGAAGATCGAAAATCAAAAACGAATGGGAGCATTGAATCCCCTTCTCGGTAAGGTCGTCTGCATCGGCATTTATCTGACAGAGACAAAGCAGGGTTTCGGACTATACCTCGCCGATGATGACATTGACGAGATCGTTGAACTTGACGATATGAAGATCAAGTACAAGACCTTCTTCGATGAAGGTGAGATGCTTGAGCATTTTTGGAAAGGCTTAACGGCAGATAATTACTCTTCCTATGTGAGCTTCAATGGTCGCGGCTTCGATTGTCCTTTCCTAATGCTTCGAAGTGCCGCACTTGGGATACGCCCTAGTGTCAACCTTATGGCAGGTACAAGGTGGCAATTTAAAGTCGGCTCACAATATCGTGAGATCGAACATATTGATCTTATAGATAAACTCAGCTTTGGGAGTGGAGGCTTCGATAAAGCCGGAGCTACCCGCAGATTTAATCTTGATTTTTATACGAAGGTATTCGGCGTTCCCTCTCCGAAATCAGGCGGCATTACGGGATATGAAGTGCCACAGTTCTTCGCTGATGGACGCATGCGGGAAATAGCGGAGTATTGTTTGCGCGACGTACGCTCAACAAGCGATCTTTACGAGAAATGGTGTGAGCTATTGAAGTTTTAGTTTGTTCAGTGCATTATCAAATATTCATTTTTCATAGCGCGCCGCTATTTGCGGCTCAGTAAAGGATCGAACGAACAGACATCGAGCCGATTCTTTTCTTTTATTGTCAGCATTTCCATCGCAGGTGTTGCGCTAGGGACAGCGACGCTAATTATTGCTCTTTCGATTCTTGCGGGATTCGAGAAGACACTAACGAACAATATCGTTGGCTATACGGCTCATGCTGAAGTCTTGCTATATGGCGGAAGACCTATTCCTGATTATCAAATAACCTTAGCACATCTCACCAAAGAGATCCCTGAAATAAAGATGCTCTCACCTTTCGTGATGCAAGAGATCATTTTGCGAACATCGAAAGGAATTACAGGATTAATCATTAAAGGAGTAAAGCCTGATGATAGGCTTAGCATCGGATTAAAGAAAGTGATCAAAGGGACGAATTTCTCTTCATTACAACCTGACTCTCTTCCACCAATACTCATTAGTAAAGGTGTTGCCCGTGATCTTGGGACAGATGTTGGGAAAAGCGTCACGGCATTCCGATTTCATCAAGGGATGAAGTCCAGAGATGAATTACTTGCGAATCTGCGAAAATTCCGGGTCGTTGGAATTTACGAAACAGGTATGAGTGAATATGACAACACGCTTGCCTATACAACCCTCGAAGCAGGACAAAATTTTGTCGGCTTCACCGAGAAGCAAGCCAGCGGTTATCTTGTGCTCGGGAATGACCTCTTCCAATCGCGCTATATCACCGAGCGGATCAACCGTGTCTTGCATTATCCTTATTATGCCACGAGTGTTTATGATGTCTATCAGACGATCTTCGCATGGATCGAATTACAGAAAAAACCAACGCCAATTATTCTTGGACTTATCATTATCGTTGCAGCATTTAACATTGTCTCTACCTTGCTTATTATGGTAATTGAAAAGACACGTTCCATCGGTGTCTTGAAAACGATCGGCGCAAGAAATTTTGGAATTGCACAGATATTTTTGACCGAAGGGTTGACCATTTCATTTGTCGGAGTCTTGCTTGGTAATCTTCTCGCATTTGTGTTGACCTATATCCAACTTCACTATCAGATATTCACGCTCCGTAGCGACATTTATTTTATGTCAAGTGTTCCGATCTCTATTGAGTGGCAGCACTATGTGATCGTTTCGGCTATCTCTATCGTTATTGCCCTTGCAGCGACACTTATTCCAGCTCGTATCGCATCACGCGTCTTACCACTTAAAGCACTGAAATTCGGATAATGCCAGTAGAAGTAGTCACTGCCCTTTTGCTCAAAGATGGTGCGATCATGATGTGCCAGCGAAACGAGAAAAAGATATATCCATTACATTGGGAATTCCCTGGCGGAAAAGTAGAGCCTGGCGAGACAATGATCCAAGCATTACAACGTGAGATACGCGAAGAATTGCATGTTGAGATTAAAGATGCGGAAGAATGGTATGAGGATACAATGACGTACTCCTATGGCATCACATATCATGTCACATTTTTTCTTGTAAGAAGTTTTCTTGGTGAACCTGTCAATACTGAATTCAATGCGATCGACTGGATCACACCCCCAATGATTGGAAGCATCCAACATCTTTCTGGAAATGCACAGATCATTGAGAAGCTCATTAAGGACGGTTATCCACGCTAATGGGACTTACGGCAAAGCAATTTCAAAGGATGCTCAAAGTACGAAGTGTTTTACTTCGGTGGTTTAAGAAAAATGGGAGATCATTCTATTGGCGAACTGAAGATCGTATTCCCTACTATGTACTCGTATCCGAATTTATGCTCCAGCAAACACAGGCATCACGAGTGAGTGAGTTTTTGCCGCGTTTCCTAATGTTATTCCCTACAGCAGAAAAACTCGCAATCGCAAAAAGCTCTGACGTGATTCGTGCTTGGCAAGGATTAGGCTATAACCGCAGAGCATTAAACTTACAAAAAGCGGCGTACGCTATTACCCATGATCATAACAACGTTTTCCCAATCACAGAAGAAGACCTTCTCGCTCTTCCCGGAGTTGGGCTTTATACTGCACGAGCTATTCAAGCCTTTGCATACAACAAGCCTGTCAGTGTTGTTGATGTAAATATCGAGCGAGTTATCTCTCGGATAACAAAGCGGATGAAGACTACAAGCGAGATGCTCTCACACGATGAGATTCATGCAATAGATTTCGCAATCCTGCCCAAGCGTTCTTCGCGAATTTGGCATGAAGCTTTGATGGATTTGGGTGCGACAATATGCACAAAGAGAAACCCTCATTGTGATAAATGCCCCGTTGCTGAATTTTGTGCATCAGCAAATAAGATGCAAACAGCAACGATTGTGAGAAAAACAACCGAGACAATAGTATTTAATGAACCCAAACGTATTTGGAGAGGACGAGTATTAAAGCTTATCGCCTCACATCATCGAATATCTCTTACAGAAATTGCAGATTTCCTTTCAAGTACATACAAGATCAAAAGCTCTCTCTTCATAGAGTTCATTGAGGAGATGCTATCAACTCTCACCACAGAAGGATTCTGTAAGAAAGATTCGTCAGGGCGTTATTCTCTTCCAGAATGAAACGAGAACTACCTGAGCCTTGGGCAACGACCTACGCTGAACGTAAAGATACGATCCGTGAGCGATTGCGTGATTTTTCTCTTGTCACTGCGGAGCAATATTTCTACGAGTTGATATTCTGCATACTTACGCCTCAATCAAGTCAGAAGAATGCAGAGCTAGTGATTGAGAAATTGAAAGCTGATCGTTTCTTTGAGCAAGGCTTTGACCCAACACCCTATCTCCGTGACCCACAACACTATATTCGCTTTCATAATGTGAAGTCAAGACGTATTCTCGTTATCCGTGAAAGCTATGCTGTTATCCATGCTCTATTGACCTCCAATATACAGGGTCATGACGAACTACGTGACAAGTTGATCGCTCTTGTGCCAGGATATGGATTGAAAGAGGGCGCACATTTCTTAAGGAATATCGGCTATACAGATCTTGCAATTCTCGACCGACATATCTTCACGCATCTCATTTCGCTTGAGATCATCAAGCGTCTCCCAACATCGCTGACAAAGAAACGCTACCTCACAATTGAAAAGAAGTGGAAGAAATTTGCAGAAGAAGTGGGAATCCCAATAGATGAACTCGACCTGCTCTTTTGGAGTATGGAAACCGGTGTCATAAAGAAATAAGGGTGGTGTGGCGAATAATAGATCGAACACAGACATTCTGAACGAATGAGAAGAATCTCTTGAATAATGGGTAAAGACCCACGACCCAAGAGATTCTTCTAAATATCAATCATCAATTAACTTAACTCGACATTGAGCGCAAGAACTCTTTGTTATTCTTCGTACCACGCATTTTTTCGAGAACAAACTCCATTGCATCGATCGGATTCATATCTGATAGAATTTTGCGAAGGATGTAGATGCGGTTCAGTTCATCTGCTGAAAGCAGGAGTTCTTCTTTGCGGGTGCTTGAAGAAAGTACGTTAATCGCAGGGAAAATACGGCGATCAGAAAGTTTACGTTCAAGCAGAACTTCCATGTTTCCAGTACCCTTGAACTCTTCAAAGATGACTTCGTCCATACGTGAACCTGTTTCGACAAGTGCCGTTGCGATGATCGTGAGCGATCCACCTTCCTCGACATTACGTGCCGCACCAAAGAAACGCTTCGGCTTATGCAAGCCCATAGCATCAACACCACCGGAAAGAATTTTGCCAGAGTGTGGAGTTACTGTATTATGAGCACGAGCTAAACGTGTAATAGAATCAAGCAAAATAACTACATCTTGCTTTGCTTCGACAAGACGCTTTGCCTTTTCGATGACCATATCTGCCACTTGCACGTGACGTTCAGGCGGTTCATCGAACGTCGAGGCTACGACTTCTGCACGTACCGAACGCTCCATATCCGTCACTTCTTCGGGACGTTCATCAATGAGCAAAACAATGAGTTTGATCTCAGGATGATTACGTGCGATCGAGTTTGCTATTTTTTGGAGAATAACCGTCTTACCTGATTTTGGTTGTGACACAATAAGTCCACGCTGCCCTTTACCAATAGGACTTACAATATCCATAATGCGCATCGAATACTCGCCTGGCGATGTTTCGAGTGTTATTTGCTTATTTGCGTAAAGTGGGGTAAGGTTATCAAAGAGGGGGCGGTCACGAGTCGAATCACTTGGCATGTAGTTGACTCTGTCAACTCTTGTCAGAGCAAAGAAGCGCTCTTGATCTTTTGGCGGACGAACCGCACCTTCGACCGTATCACCCGTTCTGAGGTTAAACTTTTTTACCTGCGATGGTGAAACGTAAATATCATCAGGTGAAGGAAGATAATTATAATCTGGTGAGCGTAAGAACCCGAATCCGTCGGGCAACAATTCGAGCACACCTGTGCCGCTATTAGAAATTTCTACTTCCTTGCCATTTGTGGCAACGACCTTTCTCTGCTCAATGGCTTCCGCTTCTAAAATACGGAAGATCAGATCCTGCTTGCGGAGGTCTTGATAGGATTCGATACCGAGCTTCTTGGCAATATCGTTCAGCTCGACGATCTTTTTGGTTTTTAATTCTATTGCGTTAAACATTACTGATTCTCGTATACTGTAAATAGTAAATATATTGAGAAAAAATGGACTCCGCCGGGGAAATCACAACTGCAACATCAAACGATTGGGGCGAAAAGATGCCTAACTATGACCAACCCCATAAAATACTACAATCTCTTGAATGACGTATGAAAAAGCTAAGGAAAAGATTGCGGCGCGGAGCTTAAAAATCGTTTTGCCGGGAAGTTCTTATAACTTGGTAATGCAAATATACGAAGGTTTCAGAGTAACTGTTTCAAAAGTCTTTTCTTAAAGCGGAATGGTAACCTTAGGCTTTAGCCCGCCTACTTGATCTGAGGCAGGCACATGCTCGTGTTATGAAACATTGCTACCCGACAAAGCCTCAATCTCTTGCTCTGTCAAGAAATCCTCTACGAGATCATTACGCTTCAAGAAGCGATAAACCATTTGTTTGACATCCGATACAGTCCGCGCCTCAGTAAGAACCTTTCGCACCAAACTCTTCGTCTTGACATGATCAAGTTTCCGTATCAAATGCGCACTCCGTGCTACACGTATTGGGGAGACAGAAATTTCATCCATACCAAGACCAATGACAAGAGGGAGAGCAATATTCTTCGCACCCATTTCACCGCATAGTGATACGGGTATTTTCTTCACGTGCGCGGCTTTCACGGTCATGGCGATCAAACGTAAAACTGCGGGATGAAGCTCATCAAACATGTGTGAAATAAACTCATTTCCGCGATCAACAGCAAGAGTATATTGGGTCAGATCATTTGAGCCGATAGAAAGATAGTCACACCGCTCGGCAAATAGCGGAGCAAGCAATGCCGCCGCAGGAACTTCTATCATTACCCCAACCGGAAGCTTTGGGTCAAATTTTTCTTTGAGAACGGAAAGCTCGGCTTTTGCTTCCTCAAGTAACGTCATCGAACGATCAAACTCATCTATCGAAGCGATCATAGGCAAGAGCAATTTTACGTTATGATTTGCTGATGCACGTAAGATAGAACGAAGCTGTGCTTTGAACGCATCGGGTTCATCAAGCGAAATACGAATACCCCGCCAACCCAAGAAGGGATTCTTTTCATGAAATCCGCCGCCGATAAATTTATCTCCCCCAATATCAAAAGTACGAATCGTTATCGGTGCAGGATGGAAACGCTGTGCAAGATCGGTGTAGATACGCGTCTGCTCCTCTTCGGGCGGAATCTCATCATCGGCAGTAAGAAAATGCTCCGTGCGAAGCAAACCAAGTCCTCTGATGGACTTCCCCTTTACTTTACTGATCTTCTCCGCCTCGGCAATAGATTCATCGCCGATCAATTCCATGTTCATGTTAACGACGATATTTCTACCGTCCAACGTCGCAGGTCTTCGGATACCATCTACTTCTAACGAAACTGATCGTTGCTTTCCCTCTTTCCGATCAATAATATCTTTGTAGTGGATGAGCGTATCATAATCAGGATTAACGATTATATCACCACGATCAGCATCAAGAATGAGTATATCACCAGTTTCGATGTGGCTTGCAGCGCTTCGCAAACTTACAATTGCAGGCAATCCCATCGAACGAGCAAGAATTGAGACGTGGCTTGTTGCACCACCGGCATCCATCGCAAAACCAAGAAGCTCTTGGCGTGAGAACAGAATTGCATCTGCCGGAGTCAGCAGCGATGCTACCACAATCGCAGGATGATCAAGCTTCGAGAGGAGTTTCTCTTTTTTTAAGAGATGACGAAGCAATCGCTGCTTAATGTCTTCTACATCATCAGCGCGTTCGCGTAAGAGTGCATTCTCGCTGGTTTGGAGAAAATGTTGATGATGGCTGAATTCCGAATCAACAACATACGCCGCCGTTTTCTGCTCGGCGCGAATGCGGTGACGGATGGAATCAAGAATGAATGCATCTCCTAGCATCATCATTTGGGCTTCGAAGATTGCCGAACCATGGGTCCCTGCTTTTTGCTCGGCGATCTTTGAGATGCGATCAATCTCTTCTTTGCTTTTTTCGAGTGCAAAATCAAAAGCGGAAACTTGCTCGCCTATTTCTGCAAGTTCAAGCATCCTATCTTCAGCAACGATGAGAGTACGATTAAAATGATAGGCAGGACCGATCGCAATACCGGCATTCGCCGAAATCCCCGAATATTGTTTCATTTGTATCACAATGCTTCCTCGAATCCTTTCGCAAAATAATCGCAGATCGTATCTGCCATCGCCTCTTCATCGGCACCGTCGAATTGCAGTTCGAGCGTCGTCCCTTGCGCTGCGGCAAGAGTCATCACTCCGATAATGGATTTTCCGTTGATCTGAAAACCATCTTTATTAATGTAAAACTCTGAGCGAAAATCACTCGCAAGTTTTACGATCGCTGCCGCCGGACGCGTATGCAATCCTGCACGATTTACTACCATTACTTCTCTTGTGGTCAATTATAGCTCCCTGCCAAGTAAATAATCACTGAACAACATCAATCCGTCCTTGAACGAACCATTTGGTATCGGAGCAAGTGCCTCTTGCCCTTTGCGTGTGAAGGAAAAAATCTCCTTTTCTGCTTCATCGAGTAGCCCGTTACGTCGGAAAAGGTCTTCTACTTTTGGCACATCATTCAACCGTGCATACCCACCTTGCACCTTCCGAAGAAGCATTTGATCTTCCTCTGGCAATTCAGTAAAGCGATCCATTGCTTTGACAAACATATAGGTTCGCTTGCCTTCAAGAATATCGCCACCTTTCGTTTTTCCGAACGATGCTTCGTCGGCAGTGAGATCAAGAAGATCGTCACGTACTTGAAATGCCATTCCGATGTTATGTGCAAATTCACGAAGTTCTTCGACGTAGCTATCTCCTGCAACATGCGCACCCATTACCGCAGATAGCTCAAGCATCTTCGCGCTCTTGAGGTCGATCATATGGAAATATGCAGCAGAAGTGACTGTCGTAGAATTCTCATATTCTTTATCAAGCGCCTGTCCTTCACAAACATAGCGAAATCCTTTTGCAAACTCAGTAAGCATTACATTTGGGTTGTCATACTTCCCTTCAGCAAGAGCCTGATTGGCAAGCGCCATAAGAACATCACCCGCTAAAATGGCTGTGTTAATATCATATTTCTTATGCAGTGTTCGCGTCCCTCGCCGTGTGTTTGCATTGTCCATAATATCATCATGGATAAGTGTGAATGTATGCAAAAGCTCAATCGCCGTCCCTGCATGAAGCCAATTAGGATCGGGCTTCGAACGAGAAGCGAGATAGGTCAGCACCGGACGCAATCTCTTCCCGCCTGCTTCCTGAATGTATCGGAGAGGCTCATAGAGCGATTCTGGTTCTTGTGGCAATAGTGCCTCAACATTTTTTTCTATGGCTTCAACAGCCTGTTGTGTTAGGAGATCGAAATCGTTTTGTATTGACATAAATGAATATTAGATTCTGTGAAGCGATTGCTTAGCAAGTGCGGTAAGATCTTGTGCCCCTGTGAGGAACATCGCCTGTTTGAATTGTGAAAGTATTGTTTCGACTTTCTCATGTAAAGCCTCTTCCCCACCTTCGATCAGCGCCTTCAAAAAAGGACGGGCAATGCCAACAAGATCAGCGTTCAGAGCAATAGACTTTGCGGCATCGACGCCATTGAGAATTCCTCCACTTGCGATCAAACCAAAAGTGATCTTTTCTTTTAACTTCGCAACTTCAACGAGAGCATCAACGGTCGAAATCCCCCAATCCCAGAATGGCTCAAGCGCGGCACGGTCTTTCTTCTTGTGACGAAGAATTTCTACACCAGCCCAACTCGTCCCACCAGCTCCGGCGACATCAATAGCGCGAACACCAACTTCGAGTAAGCGCTTCGCTACTTCTTGCGAAATTCCTGCTCCTACTTCTTTGACAATGATCGGCAGCCCAAGTTCTTTTACGCAAAGCTCTATTCCAAAGAGCACACCTCGAAAATCGGGGTCACCCTCGGGTTGCATCAATTCTTGCAAAGGATTCAGATGAATGATCAGTGCATCTGCCTCAACAAGATCAACAATTTTCGAGAGCTTCTTTACTTTTCTCTCATTACCGAGACGAGCAACTTCTGGTGCGCCGACATTCGTGAAGATCAAACCTTCGGGGTATTCACGACGGACGACGCGATATGTTTCATGGTGAGTATCGGTTTCGAGGGCTTGTCGCGCACTGCCGACTCCGATGGCAAGATGATACTCCGCAGCAACGTCAGCAAGTTCGCGGTTGATACGGAGGGCATCCTCATAGCCACCTGTCATCGAAGAGATAAGCAAGGGATATCCGAGATGCTTACCAAAAAATTGTGTAGAAGTATCTATATCCGAGTAGGCTATCTCTGGCAGAGCGTTATGGACAAAGCGAAGCCCCTCAAAGCCCGTAGAGATGGATTTGTGCTCAACATTCTCTGTCGAAACAAGTTCGACATGACTTTGTTTACGGCTCACCGTCTCTTCAGATTGAACTTTTTCGCTCTTCTTTTCTTTCGTTTTCTTACTCATACATGTATCTGGGCAATTCTTTAGACCGTAAATTTACGGAAAAATTGCCATTGTTCTTAGACAACACCAATTATTGCATAGATTTGCATTAAGAAATTGTTAGACATTTTCTATGATAAAAGCTGTTTATAGTTCAGAAGCTGGTGAATCTGGGAATGCCGGCTCCGTATCGGAACGCATATCCGAACGTTACGGAATCCCCCCGACCGAGGTCGAGGCACTTCTCAAAGGCACAAAACCAATTCCACAAGGAGAGCCACATCCGATGACGATGGGCGCACTTATGGGTAAAGAACAATCAACACAAACTATGGCAACAGGCGACAACAACAAATGGAACCCCACCGCAACGCTTGGGATGATCCTTGGGATTCTCGGAATTCTCTCGCTGGTCGTGGCAATCTTGCTCATTGCCAGATGGCGTGGTGGTCCCGATCATCCTCCTATGATTCGAATGGCTGATATGCCCGACCATGCAGTTGTTACTCCTGCTCCGCCATACGCAGCACCTCGCGTGGATACTGCAAAGGCTACTGTAGATAGTTCTGCGAAAAACGTACTTCAACCACGAGTGGATGTGGTCATTGAACCATCAGAATTGGTACCGGAAAATGCTAAACCGAAGAAGCTTACAGCGAAACGAGCGCCAACGGTCAAACATTTCGCAACATCAAATAGTATTGAAGCGCAAGAACGTCTTGCCGAGATGAGAGCCGAAGGTAATAAGAAAGCAAGGGTTCAACGCATTACCAAAAACGGAGTTACCCTCTATCAAGTAAAGTAAATATTTGTTGATAATCACTTGGCGCGGAACGGGTACTTCCAAGTAGTCGTTTTTAATTAGGAACGATGAAAAAAGCCTTAATCCCTATACTTTTTTTGTTGATGCTCTCGATAAGCGGGGCATCATCTACTGATAGTTATGCCCAAGAAAAGCAGATGCGGCTTGCG
>JBKJHR010000073.1:0-9805 GCA_046598695.1 Kapaibacterium sp. (SeqCode) | reverse complement strand
CGGCTCTTCCTTAAAAGCTAATAGCTCTTTGCAAATACGTTATGCGTGTGCTTTGATCGCTTCGCTCGTATCTATGCGAACAGAGGGTCCCATAGTGGTTGAGATAACGACACCCTTGAGATACTGACCTTTCGCTGAGGTCGGCTTGGCGCGCATAATCGTATTGATAAACATGTTGACGTTGTCAACGAGTTTATTCTCCTCGAACGATGCTTTGCCAACTGTCGAGTGGACATTACCTGCTTTATCAACGCGGAATTCGATCTTACCAGCTTTCACTTCTTTCACTGCCGTAGCAACGTCGGATGTCACCGTACCGGATTTCGGATTCGGCATCAAACCACGAGGTCCCAAAACACGACCAAGCTTACCAAGCTCTGCCATGACTTCAGGTGTTGCAACGATAACGTCTGTCGCCGTCCAGCCGCCCTTGATCTTCTCAAGGATCGTCTCGAAACCGACTTCGTCAGCGCCTGCTTCGCGGGCTGCTGTCTCCTGGTTCTTTGTCACGACTGTAACGTGAACCGTCTTACCAATACCATGCGGAAGAGCAACTGTGCCACGGATAGCCTGATCGGCTTTACGCGGATCAATGCCGAGGCTGATAGCGATGTCAACGGATTCGTTGAACTTCGCTGATGCGAGCTTCTTCACTTGCTTGACTGCATCAGAGATGTTATGGATCTTTGCGCCGTCGAATGTTTTTACGAGATTATTATATCTTTTGCCGTGTGCCATGATCTTATCCTTCCACTGTTAAGCCCATTGAACGAGCAGTGCCGGCGACCATGCGTATTGCCGCTTCAACAGAAGCTGCGTTAAGATCGGGCATTTTTAATTCAGCAATTTCTTTCACCTGCGCTGCGGTGACCTTGCCTACTTTATTGCGGTTGGATTCTTTTGATCCTTTTTCGAGCTTCGCTGCCTTCAGAAGCAACACCGGAGCCGGTGGTGTCTTCGTGACGAAGGTAAAGCTCTTATCGGAATACACGGTGATAACCACAGGAGTGATCATACCGTCCGCTTTCGCGGTCTTTGCATTGAACTGTTTGCAGAATTCCATGATGTTCACGCCCTTTTGACCAAGAGCGGGACCAATCGGTGGAGCTGGCGTAGCCTTTCCACCAGGAACCTGCAATTTAATGTAACCTGTTATTTTCTTTGCCATTGCAGTTAGTTAGTTAGTGGTAAATGGCGACCACGATCATTGCTGACCACGATCTCCCACATTTTTATAGCCCGAATAAAACGGTTTTTCCGCCAAAAGGTTCGGGTAAACCGTCTCAAGGCTTATTTCAAAAGCTCAGGAAAATCCTTGCGAAATTTCTCGACTTCAGGCTTGGTGACTCTTGCTATGTAGCCTTGATCTGGGTGTTTGCGATAATACTGGATGTGATAATCCTCTGCCCTATAGAATGATTCAAATGGCACAACTTGTGTCACGATCTTATTCTTGAATTTGCCTGATGCATTAAGTTTTTCTATGTAGCTTTCTGCTGCCTGCTTCTGATCGGCGTTACGGTAAAAGATTACAGAGCGATATTGTGGACCGGAATCAGGGTACGAATAATTTGGTGTAGTTGGGTCGTGCTCGGCGAAGAATACTTCGAGAAGTTTTTGATAACTGATGACGGCTGGATTGTAACTGAGGTCAACTGTTTCGGCATGTCCAGTTGAGCCTGAGCCGACAGCATCATATTTAGCATCTTCCTTCTTTCCACCTGAATATCCAGGCATCGCCTCTTTTACACCTTTGATCTCGGAGAACATTTCTTCCGAATGCCAAAAACATCCCATACCGAAGGAAGCCTTCTCCATTTTACCAGTTTGGAGTTCTGCTTTTTCTTCCGTCTCTTTCGCCACTTCTTTCATCTCAACAGCTTTTGCATCGCTATGCTTGAGCGTGCAGCCGATAATGGCGAAAAATGAAAATGTGAAAAGGCTTGCAACGAGCTTGTATCGAAAACCTGTAGTGTTTGTCATTCGTATCAAATTAAAGTTAATTTCACTATTAGGTACGTAATTGTTATGGAGCAGGATTCATGGAAAGTGTAATAATCTTTGAAAGCCCCTTTGGTAAGTGCCTTATTTAATCAATCTTGCCATCCTGAACGAAGGGTCTCTTAAGGACAGAATAGACTGCTTGAGTCGGGAGATTCTTTGCTCAAGCTCAGAATGAAATTTACATAACTATATCTAGAATGAGCCACTTCCCTATCATGCATCTTCCTTGTTTTGCTATCTTGGGTATTCATCATCTGTAATGATAATGTTTACCTTATACCCTCGCCCAAAAAAAAGCAGTATTTTTGCAGCGTGTTGAGACACGTTCATTACTTCCCTTTTTATGAAAAAACATAGTCTCTTTATAGGCTCACATATTCTTCCTGGATATAATGGGATATCGGCACTCTGCGATGGCAAGGTGATCTCCCTTGAAGCAGTTCTTTACCCAGACGAAGATGACGGAACTGGGCGTGAACCCGTTGACTTGATCCTTTCTATTGATGATATAGTTATCCACCTCATCAAAAAAAATGAGGCGTTTGTCTACGAATTTGAAGGAGCCTCTTCCAATCACTCCATTTCTGTCAAACATACATTCTCACTCTCTAAAAAGAAAGAGTCATTTACGTATCATCCTGATGGTTTGACCTTTCGCATTGATCATTTACCCGTGCATCATACGAAAACAGACCCATCGAAGAGTTTAATGCATGGACTATATGGTACGTACCTTTTTCTCATTATTATGGCGGTCAAAGCTATCCGCGTCTTAATAGGCGGTATGTATGGCAAAGAAGAAATGGTAACACTGATAGTGTATTCGTCACTCTGTTTGACTGTGTTTTTAGCAGAGCGAATGTTCCGTAGGCATCATCTTATTTCACTTGGATTTATTCTTTCCATATGCTCTGTGGAATTACTATATTACGGACTTAATCTCACGCAGTTCTTTCACGCAGTTATTCATACATACGATTACGTAAGCATCTTCATACTTTATTGGACAGCCGCTTTCCGTTTGCTTGCATTTTTTCTCATTGCAAAAGGAGTTTACGCTGCTATAGAAGTCTCTCGCTTGAATCGGTCAATTCATCGAAAGTTGGGAGTAGTTGAGACTTCTTCAAGATAAAAATAGTCCTGAAAGATGGACATCGCCCTTTTAGGGCTTAATAAATCTGTGCTAATTATTACCCAGGGTTACACCCTGGGCTGCGAGTACTCCGTCGCTCCGCGACTACGATTTCTCGTCAGATAGTTGAAACTCATAGGGGCATGCCGCGCATACTCTGTTCCCTTTCCCATTAATACAAATATCCTAAGAATCACGGGAAGGGCACGCGCGGCGTGTCCCGACGAATAATTGACATGTAATTCCTACATAAACTCGAGTACATCGTGGCGTGTGACAATGGCTGTTATGTGGCTGAATTCTTCTACGAGGATCGCAGGTGAATCTTTGAGCAGAGCAAGTGCTTGCTTTGCATCAGCACTTTCGTGGAGCACAGGGAATGACGTCTCCATGAATTCGATAATGGGTTTATCGAGTGTCGTTCTGTCGTCAAGGGACTTCGCCATCAGGCGCGATTCGCGGACTGCACCCACGGATTGCCCATTGGAGTCAATAACAGGAAGCTGTGAAATACCATGTTGATCCATCTTTAATATCGCATCACGAACCGCATCATGAGGCGCGACGGCGACAAGCCCGACAACGCTCTGGCGCTTCAAGTCTGCGATCATACCGACGGTCATTTTTTCAGTTTCGAGCAAACGCTTTTCCTTGAGCCACTCATCCGAATGATGCTTTGTCAGATACCGCTCTCCTGTATCGCAAATGATAACGACGATGACGCTACCTTCGGGGGCTTTCTCAGCGACCTTCATAGCCGCCCATACATTCATTCCGCTCGATCCACCGCAGAAGATCCCTTCTTCGCGCGCTAAACGACGCGCCGTGATGAACGCATCTTTATCGGTAACATTAATGATCTCGTCAACATATTTCAAGTTCAAGTTACCCGGAATGCGCTCCTGCCCGACACCTTCGATAAGATATGGAAGTGCCTCGACGAGGCGATTCGTCTCGTAAAATGTTTTGATCGAAGAACCGACAGGGTCGGCACCGATGATCTTGATATTCGGATTCTTCTCTTTCAGGAAGCGAGCATTTCCTGTGATCGTGCCGCCCGTACCGATACCACAAACGAAATGAGTGATCTTCCCTTCAGTATCTTCCCACATTTCAGGACCCGTACCATAATAATGGGCATCAGGATTATTCGGATTATCATACTGATTCAACATTATAGCATTCGGTACCTCCGAAGCCAGTCGTTGGGCTGTATTAAAGTAATATTCCGGCGAACTTGGTTTCGCAGCACTCGATACGACAACGATTTCCGCACCAAGTGCCTTCAGGTATCGAACTCTTTCGATAGATGCTTTATCTGTCATCACAAAGATAAACTTATAGCCCTTTTTGATGGATGCAAGGGCAAGACCAATGCCCGTATTGCCACTTGTCGGCTCGATGACGGTTCCGCCGGGTTTGATCTTCCCAGCTTTTTCGGCAGCTTCGAGCATTCGGATGCCGATACGGTCTTTGACAGATCCGCCGGGATTAAACTGCTCTAACTTCCCAAGAACCAATGCTTTGGAGTTGGAAGGTTTGAGCTGTTGTAGTTCAAGTAACGGCGTATTACCGATAAAATCAAGAATGGAATGTGCATATTTCATAGTGCAAATATACCATTTCGTCAGCTACTTGAGAAGGATAGTAGGATGTTCTATCAAAATAAATGCGAAACTTTTACCCGTCTTAATCTCCTTTTCATTATATGAAAAGCTCTATCATATTTGCGTTTTTAACACTTCTTTTTGTAGCGGGCTGTGTACCTTCGCCCGATGCAGAAACGACGAAGATCACACCCGTGCCGAATCAATACAACGGAAACATTTCGACAATCTATGGCAATGGCGGAAAGATCAAAGATAGTCTCGGTTTTAAGATCGCACCGAATATCATCTGGAAGGATTCATCCGGCGTGACCAAATCTATTAATGGTCTCAAGGGGAACGTCATCATTGTAAATTTCTGGGCTACCTGGTGTACCTATTGTATTGCGGAAATACCAGACATTCTTACTATAGAAAACGAGTTTAAAGATATGGGTGTCACTATTCTCGGAGTATCTATTGATCAAACAGGCAATCCCTTGCAAGATGTAACAAACTATGCAAAGTCAAAGAAGATGACCTACCAGATCATTCTCGATCAGTATGCAAAGTCCTATATTGACTATGGCCAGACAAGCGGATTGCCTATAACATTCGTTATAGATCAGAATGGAAATATCTATAGGACGATCGTCGGGCAAACCAATACAACAGAACTTCGCCGTATTCTTAACGAACTACTTTAATAGATTTGACCCACAGCTACGATTCTCCTTGCAAGATCAATCTTGGGCTTGAAGTCCTCTCGGTTCGTGCTGACGGCTATCATAATATCCATACCGTTTTCTATCGGCTTGATGATCCAGATGATGTTATTGAAGTAAGCGAAGCAGATAACTTTCGTCTATCATGCTCCGATCCATCGCTCCCCAACGATGAATCGAATCTGGTCTTCAAAGCAATCAGAGCCTGTGCAGAATTATTTGGTGATGAACTTCCGAAACTTCATCTACACTTAATAAAGAATCTCCCAATAGGAGCAGGGATCGGAGGCGGCTCGGCAAATGCTGCGAAGGCAATACAAATTTATTCAGAGCTTGTGAAGCCGATACACAATGAGGATAAGCATTTGATAGCAGCAAAGCTTGGTGCCGATGTTGCATTTTTTGTATCAGGCTATAAAGCAGCTATTGGGACAGAGAAAGGTGAGGTTCTTTCGCCTATTGATCTCATTATTAACCAACCAATACTTCTTGCAAAGTTGCCCCATATTTCTATTTCTACCAAAGAAGCTTATAACAAGATCGTTCTTCGTCAAGAAGCCCTCCAAAGTGATCTCTCGAACATCATTCATCAACCCATTGCTAATTGGCGAGTTACGCTTCACAATGATTTCGAGTCATTTGCCTTTGAAAGTAATCCGCCACTTGGCGAGATAAAAAAGATGATGTATGAAGGCGGCGCAGAGTTTGCACTTATGAGTGGAAGTGGCTCGCTCATCTATGGGATATTCCCAAATAACGAATCGGCTATTACCACCCAGAAAATAATTCGTAAAGAACATCCTGAAGTGTTTACTTTTATATCAAACCAAACGTGAAGTACGTTATTCAAAAATCTGAACAGATCGGTGGCAAACCACCCGTACTCGTCATTATGCATGGCTACGGAGCTGATGAATACGACTTAATCTCCATTGCATCACACTTGCCCCGTAGACTCCTTGTAATTTCGCTCCAAGCGCCAATACCGCTTTCTTGGGGTGGATATTCATGGTATCATCTTTCGCAAACGGCAACAGGACTTCACGGGGATAACCCGTCACGTCATGAAAGCGAAGAGTTGATCGTGAAGGAATTAGCGGGGACCATCGAGAAGAACGGTGGGGATCAAAAGAACGTCTATCTGCTTGGCTTTAGTCAAGGCTCGGCGATGTGCTATTCACTTATTGGCAGACAGAATCTTGAGGATGTCGGAATCATCATCAAAGGAATTGCCGCTCTTTCAGGATATATTCCTGCTGATGTTATTCCTTTTATCGAAAAGAAAGACCTATCCTCAATTCCCTTCTTTCTAGCGCACGGAGAACATGACGACCTCATTCCACGAGAAGCAATGCAGCAAGCAGAACGGGTTTTGACTGCAAAGAATGCCAAAGTGACGGCAAAACTCTATGAAGTCGGACATGGAATTACCGACGATACAATTTCTGATCTGAATACATGGTTTAGGCAATATGTATAACCATTTAATTCTTTCGTAAAAACCTGTGTTTACACTTCGCATTTTTTCAGGTGTACTCGTAACATAAACATACATGGCAGAAACGATGATGGCTTTGCGCAAGACAAAACGCGCGCGTGGAGCCGAAATGCAGGAGATCGCAATCCCCGATATCAAACCGAATGAAGTCCTCATCAAAGTTGAGGCTTCGAGCTTATGCGGAACTGATGTCCATATTTATGAATGGGATTCGTGGGCACAATCTCGTATCAAGAACATCCCTTACACCGTTGGGCATGAGACTACCGGACAAGTCATAAAAGCTGGAGCCGTCGTCCAACGCGCTAAAGAAGGTGACATTGTTTCCGTTGAGACTCATATCCCCTGCATGACCTGCAAACAATGCCTGACGGGACAAATGCACATCTGTCATAATTTGAAAATTTTAGGTGTTGATACTGACGGAGCATTCGCTGAGTATCTCGTTGTACCAGATATTGTTGTCTGGCAGAATGACACCAGTATTCCACCTGAATATCTCTCTATTCAAGAACCGCTTGGCAATGCCGTCCATGCAACGCTCATTGAGCCGGTCCATGGAAAATCGGTTGTCATCTTAGGTGATGGACCTATCGGACTCTTTGCTGTTGGAGTTGCAAGGGCTTCAGGTGCGACAAAGATATTCTTGACGGGAATGGAGCCATACCGACTTGACATCGGTAAGACAATGGGTGCTGACCGCGTCATTAATGTGACGAAAGAAAATGCCGTTGACATCGTCAAAGAAGCTACCGGCGGACTTGGTGCTGACGTGGTAATAGAAATGTCTGGTGCTCCGAAGGCAATGCAAGATGGAATTGCGATGCTTCGCAGAGGCGGCAGATACTGTTTCTTCGGAATCTACAAAGAGAATTTAGTACCAACGCCGCTCAATGACATCGTATTCAATGGTGGCACGTTCTACGGCATCAACGGACGTTTAATGTTCGATACGTGGTACACTGTTTCAAATTTACTTTCCTCGAAACGTCTTGATGTAAAGCCCGTAGTAACACACAAAATGCCGCTCGAAAATTTCGAGGAGGCTTTTGAATTGATGATAGAGACACCAAAGAAGGTCGGCAAGATCGTGCTCTTCCCTGATAAGAAAATGATGATGGGGAGAGGGTAATATTTATTCTATATACATACTACTATATTGAGCACTACTAATATTCCCTTACAGATCGGGCATTCACCTGATCCTGATGATGCATTCATGTTCTATGGATTTGGCTCCGGCAAGGTCACTATACCGGGTTTTGACATTGATCACGTGCTTGACGACATTCAATCGCTCAATGTCCGCGCCATGACAGGCGAACTTCCTGTGACGGCGATCAGCGCTCATGCCTATCCTTATGTATCAGATAAATACTGGATCATGAAGACAGGTGCATCAATGGGGGAAAATTATGGACCGATCATCGTCTCAAAAAAGTATAAGACGATGGAAGAACTTGAAGGAAAGACCATTGCCCAACCTGGGAAACTTACGACGGCGAATCTTTTGCTTCGGTCATGGTACGGACATATTAACTCCGTCGAGATGGAGTTCGATAAGATCATTGATGCAGTGTTGAATGACGAGGCTGACGCAGGTCTTCTTATCCATGAGGGTCAGCTTACATGGGCTGACTTCGGATTGAACAAACTTGTTGATTTCGGCGTGAAATGGAACGATGAAACTAACGGGTTACCGCTTCCTCTTGGTCTCGATCTCGTTCGCAAAGATCTGGGAAGAGAAACAGCCGAGACGATCCGCATCGCATTGCAAGCATCCATCAAATATGCATATGACGAACCAGAAGGTTCAATTCCCTACGCTATGCAATGGGGACGCGGGATCGATGAAAAGCTCGGAGAGAAGTTCGTAAAGATGTACGTGAATGACGTAACATACGACATGGGCGACCGCGGCAGAGAAGCCCTTAACCACCTCTTCGCCCTCGGCGAGAAGAACGGCATCATCCCGAAGGTCGGTGACTTTGAATTGATCTAGATCACATCGAAAGCAACTGAGCTGGAATCGTCGGCATAATCACATCAGCATTGATATGTTGGTGCAAACGTGCTGAGTCAAGATGTCCCGCTGGGTATTGACCTTCTTCGTAGGTTGCCAAGTGATAGTAGAGCGTGTTACGCTCGACAGGGGTGAACCCCGCGTTACGGATGAGGTCAACCATTTCGTGAATAGTTGTGGTGTGTACGAAATTTGCCGAAGCGTGGACATTTTCATCTTCGATCGTCCCACCGAAATCATCTGCGCCAAAATGAAGTGACATCTGCCCTGTCTTCTTCCCTTCCGAGAACCAGCTTCCTTGTATATGTAGGAAATTCTCCAAGTAAATTCTGCTGAAAGCGATCATCTGTAAATAACGTGTGCTCGAAGCATACGTGTGAATAATCTTTTCGAGCGGTGTATTGCCCGGCTTGAAGCTCCATGGGATAAATGCGGTGAAGCCCTGATACTCATCTTGCAGATCGCGGATAGAATCGAAATGCTCGACAATATCTTCGTCGGTTTCGAGATGACCATACATCATCGTTGCCGTGGTCTTGTATCCGATCTTATGTGCCTCACGCATCACCATCAACCAATCTTCGCTCGTCCCTTTTTTATTCGATATCTTCTTCTTTACTTTATCAGAGAGTATCTCTGCTCCGCCTCCAGGGATAGAATTCAATCCAGCATCTTTGAGCTGTGCCAAAACCTGCGGTATCGTTAATCCTGATACTTCGCTCATACCAATGATCTCACTTGTCGAAAAGAAATGTGGATGGATCTTCGGCACTTCAGCGCGAGTGCGGCGAACCATATCAAAGTAATACTCAAACTGTAAAGCTGGATTCACACCAC
>JBKJHR010000056.1:0-3427 GCA_046598695.1 Kapaibacterium sp. (SeqCode) | reverse complement strand
TGCCCGTAGTCGCAAACCGAATAATCCCAACCGTCGTCAATCTGTCGGGCGAGGGTCTTCCACTCAAGGGCAAGAGGTTCATTGCTTGTGTTTGTGATGTATATATCGAATGCTGTGTATTCGTTTACTTGTGCATTGCATACTACTTTTTTTGAATCTGGCTCGAAAACGAGTTGTGCTTTGAGAGCGCTAGGCTCAAAACCCAGTGAAACACAGCAGAGCACAAGAAGAGTAGAAACGTGCTTTTTCATAGAGCATATATTGGATTACAGTACCAATTGTAATGCCTAAACGCAATAAATGATTCACTAAACTCGAGCATCCGCACCGCATCGCTAAGGAATATCACCAACGATAAAAACATGACCCACGGAATCTAGACAAAGGCTATTGATCGAGCCAGTACCCGATGTTGAACTTGATTGAAATTGTTTTGCCCAAAGCACATTGCCACTTGTGTCAAACTTTGTTATGAATGATTGATCATTTCCGTTTGTCGTCAAGTGATTCCTTTCAAAATTGATCGAATCCCTGAATGAATTTACCATGTAGATATTGTCATGGTTATCAATCGTTAACCCTTTGCTGTCAGTTACGATGCTCGCTGATGTAAATAATGGTCTTGTAAGAGCATTAGGATTATCTCCTTTTGCCCCTGTGATATCAAAGACGGCTGTTTCTCACTCATATATTTGCCTTCGAGAAATGGATGAGCCGAAGAGAGCAGAAACGATACAAAACACGAATAGAAGTACAGTTCGCATAGAAGTCTGGGGCTTAGGCTGGTACAAACTTCGCGAATATGGTTTTGATACCTCTGTTTCTCGTTCAAAATGGCTTTTGATTTGTAGCTACGTCTACCCATCCCATCCCAATTCTCCCGTAATGAAATATATTTTCAGAATGTTTTAGGGCGACTTGTTACTTTATTCTATGGCGTTTACCGAATCAGGATTGAAATCGCTTTCCGAGAACTTCAGTAAGGTCAAGATCGCTGTCATTGGCGACTTGATGCTTGATCGCTATGTATTTGGCGAGGTGAACCGGATGTCGCCAGAGGCACCTGTGCCGGTGTTGGATTTTGTGAGGGAAGAAACGCGCTTGGGCGGTGCGGCAAACGTCGCGAATAATATCAAAGCCCTCGGCGCCAACGTCATACTCTTCGGCATTATCGGCAACCATTCTGGAAATAACGATCTCTTCTACGATCTCTGCGGAGAAAAAGGTTTGCTCGAAGAAGATATGTCTGGTGTCGTCGAAGATATGAGCCGCACCACGACCGTGAAGGTTCGCTACATTAGCTCTTCGCATCATCTCCGCGTTGATTATGAAAATAAACAACCGATCTCAACGGAGATAGAAGATACGCTCTACGCTCGTTTAGAGGAGCAGATATCCTCTTTGCAAGGCATCATCCTTGAAGATTATAACAAAGGGGTACTTACCGAATCGCTCATTAAGCGTGTCATCGCTTTGGCGAAGGCACACAATGTACCAACGTTCGTTGATCCAAAATACGATAACTTCTTGGAATATCAAGGTGTCACACTCTTCAAGCCGAACCTGAAAGAGATGCAGGACGCGATGAAGATAAAAGTGAAGACCGATGCCGAGATCAATGCGGCAGGCTTTGCACTTCTCGATCAACTCGGCGCGGAAAACGTATTACTCACACTCTCGGAAAAAGGAATGCGCCTTTTCGAGCGTCATGCGAAGGAGCCGTTTGCTATACCCACGATGGCACGTCAGGTTGCCGATGTATCGGGAGCGGGTGATACGGTCATTGGAACATTAGCTGTCGCAAAGGCAAGCGGTGCAAGCATGAGAGAAGCAGCGGTAATGGCGAACCATGCCGCAGGCTTGGTCGTCGAAGAGCTTGGCATCATCCCTATCTACAAAGATCAACTCTTTGTGGCTCTCCGAGAAGAGGTATGATCGCTCAACGATAGTTACTTGCCAGAACCCACACGAAGTCTGATCTCTCTTGCGATCTCCTCGCTGAGCTTTCCCATGAGTCTGCTCATTGCCGCCACGATAGCATCATAGTTCTCGTTGGAAACATTTTCACTAAAGGAAGACTTCTTGTCCATCAAGAATAGAATTTCCTCACCTTTCGCAATACCCCAACGTGCTGAAAGCGTGACGGAACTACCAGTGCTTTCAAACTCAGTGACTTCCACGAGCAATTGATAATTCGTAAGAGAAGAATCCTTTGTGGGGAAGAGAAAAATGTTGTTCGTTGGTACATCCCGCGAAAGATTTTCGATGAGCACTCGTTGGAAATTCGCATCAAGCGGTTCAGCCCATCTATCGAACTCCGCCATCGTTATCTCGCTCGAGGACGTGCGACGCACGATCTGTTGACGAAGCAAGTATTCTGGAAATTTGAGAGTACGAATGCCGATAGCGAAGGGTGTCGCAGGAAGCGATGTCTTGAAATCTCCTGTCACACCTTTTACCGGAGTAAGTGCGTAGAACTTCGACGGCTTCGAACCTCCGCAGCCAGAGAGAAAGATCGCCAGCATTGCGACTGCTATGATAGATGTTGTGTATGTTTTCATAAAGATCACTTTCCGTAAAGTAAGTCGCTTGGATGCTGTTGAAGATAATCGGCGAGAGTTTTTAATGACCGCGCCGCAGAAGACAATTGCTCAAGGCTTTGCTTGAGCATATATTGATTTTCTGTCGAAAGATTTTCGATGCGCTTCAAGAGATCGTCAAACCGTTTGAGCGATGACGTTGCCGCATTCGTTGTTGTATTCACGCCACTTGCGATGGTTTGTCCGATAGAATCAACACGCCTTGCAAGCACACCGATCGCATCAGCATTTCGGCTCAAGTTATCAAAGACCGGCTGTAGCTTCGTTGTGCGGAAGAACGTATCAATGCCATTGAAGGTACTCAGCATCGATTTCGAAATGCCTGCGAACGGCACCTCACCCACTTGTTTGATAACTTGTTGTAAACTTTGTTCAAGCTCCTCGCTTTTTGTGGGGATAGATGGTATCTCTTTGTACTTCTTGTTCGACCCGGCAAAGACAGGCGTTGTTTCGGGGAAGTAATCAACGATGATCATTTTCTGCGAAACAATAAAACTTTGGCTTTGTAATTGCGCACGAAGTCCGCGTTTGATCATATCTTCAATGCCATTGGTTTGTTTCTTCAATTCGCCTTCGGACATGGCTTCGCGTATCGTGCCGCCAACAGTCTCAATGATCACTTCGACGATAAAATCACCATTGTCATGCATCTTCGGGTTGACTTCTGTTACGGAGCCTATCTGCACGCCTCGGATCTTCACGGGTGCGCCGGTATTAAGTCCGTCAACCGATCCACGGAAGTAAATAACGTACTTTGCCTTGTCCTTAAAGAATTCTCCTCCGCCAAAGACGAGGAATACAACGACGATCAGCGCGATCGCGCCAAG
>JBKJHR010000278.1:0-8935 GCA_046598695.1 Kapaibacterium sp. (SeqCode) | reverse complement strand
TCGTCCTCGAACGTCCGAAATTGCGCGAGTATATAGATGAGATGCGCAATAATATCGCCAATACGCTCGGCTTGCAGATCAATCAGGTTTCGATCAAAGCGACGACAAGCGAGAAGATCGGCTTTGTCGGGCGCGAAGAAGGCGTAGCGGCGTATGCCGTTTGTCAGGTCGAACGCTAATCTATGATCATATCACCTGATAATGTTTTCAGGTTGTTATGCACGAAGAATGCCAAGATCACTCCGATCATTGAAAGTGTCGCTCCGACATATCCGATGTAATTCGGATGCAATCCACCGATGATCCAACCTCCGGCGATCGGCGCAAGAATACGCGTGAAGCTCTCGATCGACGTTGCGACACCGATGACTCCACCCTTCCTGTTTGGCGGAGCAACTTGCGTGACAAGGCTCGAAAGCACGGGGCGCGTTATGCCTGTACCGAAGGAAAGAAGTATTGAGACAAGTCCTAATTGCCACCAATTCGCCGCAAAGACAAGAAGCACAAGACCTATCGTACAGCAGATCATCCCCAGACGCAATGAAGTGAGCTCGCCGATCTTTTTTACAAGCGGACGAATAACTGCGCCTTGGTAGATAATACCTAAAAATCCTGCATACGCAAGAAAACGACCGACATCTTTTTCGGTGAAAGAAAGCTCAAGCTTTGCGTAGAGCGAGAACATCGAAACATAGAGCGAGAACGGCAATGCGAAGAAAAAGAAGATCGCTAAGTATGTACGAAGATTCTTATCTTTGAAGTAATCAAGTGCGCGAACGTAGTACGATAAACCTGTTTTCTCACTGACGGAAGCATGACGTGCGGGTTCTTTCAGATAGAAGAGCGTGAGCAATGTTGATGCCGCCGACATCCCCGCTGCGGCAAATGCCGGAGCCGATCTGCCCCATAGCCCCGTTAGCTCGCCGCCCACAAGCGGACCGATCATAAAGCCCAAACCAAACGCAATACCGATAACTGCAAACGATGCGGCACGGTCTTCAGGCTCTGTCACATCAGCGATATATGCCTGAGCGATCGTCAAGTTGCCACCGCTCGCACCGTCAATGATACGTGATGCGAAAAGCATCCATAAGCTCCGCGCAAAGCCAAGCATCAGAAATCCGATGAGCGAACCAAGTTGCGAATAGATCAGCACAGGACGTCGCCCATATTTATCGCTTAATCCGCCCAAGATCGGCGAGGCAATGAATTGCATCACCGAATACACTGCAACGAAATATCCGATCACTTGCGGGCTTGCCTGATAATCCTGCGCGTAAAACGGAAGCAACGGCAAAACGATCGTAAACCCAAGCAGGTCAACGAAAACGACGATAAAGATCGGTATGAGGGCTTTGTTCTTAAACATTGATACAAAAATACGTGATTCTCTTAAGAAGAGGAGGGAAAGAGCCACAAACTCGCGACTAAAATATATTTTCAGATTTATTGGAGTGAGCTAAATTCTTTCGTATATTTCGGATATTTGTTCATCTAAAAATTTGAAAAAGTTAGCAAACCCTCCAGCCATATGACGGGATGCACGGATGTAGGTAGCTTTTATAGCTAAGTATAGTCGTGAGTGTATCGGATGCACGAACCTATGATCGGGTAGTGATACATGAAATGTTTTGGTTTCTCCGCTTATGAATGATGCGCCCTACCACACGCATTAGATATAAGTCACTATTAACAGTATTTTGTACACTAACTCGTGAAAACGAACATGAAAAAACAAATCGCATCTAACCCAACTTCGCGGACACCGCGAACCCATAACCCTGTGCATATCAATGGGTGGACACTACCCCACAAAACGTTGGAAAGGGCTAAGTGGATGTTAGCTCTTCTTTTGTCCCTGATGTTTATTTCTTCATACGGACAAAGCTATACACCAATTGATTATCATTTCCAAGACGCACCATTTGAGACAAAGGATAAGCTTCAATCCGAAGGTATTCCATCATTTGACAAAAAAATCATCTCAATGGCAGCAAATGGCTATGGGCAATGGGCTGTTATGGGAGACGGCGGATCTTCTTATTGGGCATTATTGTCGAATGCTTCTTACGACGAAAATGCGGTGTCTAACCCAAACATACCATCTGGCGTAGTCCAATATGGAAACTTCTCAGGGATTTATGGGAACAACGTAAAAGTCGCAACTAACTTGAATGGAAGTGTGCGATATGTATGGTTCGATGAAGTAAATCAAAGGTTTATAATTGAAGGTTTTAATGACCAATCATTTTTGTCATCGAATGTCAACGAAAAGCAGATTGATAATTCTGTTTTAAATATCCCGAAACCCGAGCTTCAACGAAAAGTAATACGAAAACCTATCTTCACTTACACCCCCGTTAATGCCTTTATCAATGTTGATTCAACAAATAAAGGGGATAGAAATTGGAGAGATCACTTCGACATAGCTATGGATAAGAAGTATCTTTACATCGTTTGGGAAACAGTTGACCTTACGACAACCCCCAAGTCATTTCAGATTAACACTGTTACTATTAATCTAACAAACGATCTCCTTACTTACCGCAAGTTTATAGCACAAAATGGATATAGACCAACCATAGCTTGTAACATAAGAGCCAATCCGAACCTCCCTACATACGATATTGCATGGATAAGTGTATCAAAAACATTGAAAGATATTTGGACGGGTGAGGGATTTTCTGTAAACCATAGTTTGGTTTTGAATAACGGGATTGTAGTAACGCGCAACGTACCATCATGGGTCAATAAACCATTAAACCCTATTAGCTCATTTAGTGCCTCAAATATAATTAACCATGCTAATTATAGTCCCCATACATTACATGCAAGAATGTTGGTTTCCAGTGAGACAGGTTCTGAATATAATGCAAGAGCAATTTATGTCTTGACCAGCGTTGATGTTTTAGGAGACCCTGAACATGATCCTGAAAATTTGGAATATACAGCAGATCTTATTTTACATAAGTTCGATAATCCGAGCAATCAATGGCTCGATGCGACGTATGTGGATGGATATTTATTGAATAAACCACGAGGAGTCCCTATTAACGATAATCTCTTCTATCGTGTATGCAATAACCCCCTTAATGCTTTTGTTAATCCGTATGATGGAGAAGCCAGTAGTTCCTTTAACGAATGGCATTGTATGTATCAACTGAGGAACAATAAGGATAATACACCCTATGGTGATGCCTTCCCTCTGCTCATTGTACGCGATGATGACAACGGGATTATGAATAACGTTGACCCAGACATGCGAACAATCCTTTCGCGGAAGAAACTTGGTTCCGGGGCGTGGGTATCAGTTCAAGCACCACAATGGAATCAGGGGGGAGGACCAGATCATGTTGGCGCAGCCAATCAGATGGGGGTACATACAAGGTGGTTCGCGGATAATATAACTAATCAAGGAAATTCTGCATATAAGACATTCTATAACCGAGACCTGAGGGCGTTTGATGAAGCCATTGAGGAAAATACCTTAGTAACCCATTTATGTAAAGTAGCTGATGGATCAAGCCATTTGGGCACCGTCGGTGCTACACTGCAAGGTGGAAAATCACTTACCCTGTGGACTGACCCAACGTTCAATGTTAGTTTGGATGGAGCCGGAACAAACTCGGGTATCTATTTACCGGATCCTCTCAATCCATACCACCATAATGCAAAATTAACATTATCAGGCGACGGTGTTAATTTGTCAATAGGGCAGGGTGTGGCAGGCCCCTCTGCCTATATGAATACCTTTCCAAATTTTAAACTCATATTTTCTGGGGATAACCAAAAGCTTATTGTAAATCGAGGTTCATTTATAAATTATACAGGCTATGTTTACGATCAGCAGTATGATGGATATTTCTATGGAAATTGGAATTCCTATTCGCAATTTGAAGGTACAGGTGCGATAGAATTTAAGGGTGGAGGAAGAACAGAAGATGTTCATGATGCGACGGCACCGCCAACAGCACTCATTGCCCCTGCTACCTTGAATATCCTTGGTGGGGCGAATTTCCGTTTGCCTGAAACCATTTCTTTTACGGCGGAGAACTCACGTATCAATCTCTATTATTCTCAGAATATCACTCCCGTTTATGAGAATGCGACTCATACACTCAATCCTAATGCTACAGGAAAAGGATATTTCCAAGGACCTGTTACGCTTAACTGGTGTGAGGTGCTTTCAGCAATACCGAGTGGGCAAACAAAGAATGTCTTCTTTGTAAAGTCTTGTATTGACGGATCCTGTACGGCGTTACAAGGTCTGACAACTCTTAATTGCCTTTTTGAAAACGTTGTCTCAGGTGGCGAAGCACGTTTGCGCATGGATGGGCATGCCGTCAACGGATATTACGCTAAGCAATGCTCTATTAAGTATGGCTTATTTAATTCATTCGAGGTCAATATTTTTCGACCTGTAAGATACATCTCCATTGACGGTTCAAATTTTGATAATATGAAAACGTATGGAATTTACATAAAACGGAATGGCACCTCTGGAGAGGTTACGTATTCGAATGTCTCTATCACTGACAATTGGTTCTGGACCTATTTAGCAAACAATTGCAGAGGGATAGTTATAGAAAATTTTAACGAAACTTCTTCATCGAACCCGTCAGGCGAATTCCAGAAGGTTTGGCTTGAAGGTAATGATTTTAGCACTGGAACAAGTTTATCGGGGTCTGAAAGGGTTTCAGCGGCTATTCATCTTATAAATTCCACAGCAACGATTCTTCGCAATACAATTACGGGGGCAGGATATGCCAATGGAATAATCGTTGAAGGGCCAACTGGTACAAGCACTCTTGGTCTAAATTCTTTCATTTGCAGAAATATTATTGCTAATTGCAATACAGTATCGGGTGATGGGAGAGGTCTCTCTACCCAAGGGTGGAATGGGATTAGTAAGCTCAATAATATTTCATACTGTGATATAGGGCATTTGAGTGGTGAAAATGATGATGGGGCAATAGCTTTTTCTAAATACCATCATAATACCATTACAGGCTTAAAAATGTATAATACGTTGACCATACCCAACATATTAAACCTAGACGGAAATCATAGCAGCCCGAATGATTATGCCTTCTTCGATACGATTTATAATAACAACACATCGTCAAGTGGAACAAGCGGGCAGATAGAAGTTGATAAAGCCGGCTTTTTTACATCTGCGCCAGAACTGATTCTAGGTACAGCTTCAAATGATCCAGATATATATGGCACCTACGGTCATAATAATATAATTAGTAATGCTGCATCCGACAACTTAATTTATTCGCATTTTGCTAATTATACTATTCCCAAAATCAATCTCAATTACTGGGCTTGGGGTACTCTGAGTAGTTCAAGTGTTGTAGGTCTTTCAAGTGGTAATTGGGGGACGTACATGATTAATGTCGATTATCCTACCACTGACCCCGTATCAAGTCTGAACATGCTATCAGCTCCCTTTACGGTTTCGTGCGGTACGGGTTTTGACGCATTTGCAAAAGGCTCGAACGAACAGCCACAATCATCATTTAATCTTTCAAATCAAGATTGTCTTTCCTTGTATGACAAAGGGTATTATTTACAACAAAATGGCGAGTCACAAAAAGCATACGACACCTTAAAGAAGTATGTTGAGCAATGTGCAAATGAAAAGAATAGCAATGGGTATGGAGAAGTTGCTTTTGGATCTCTTAATAGTGCTAATGCGCATCGGAGTGATGATTTAAATAGATTTATAGAATTTCGTGAATGGCTAAAATCTGTATTGTATCTCAACGAACAGCCAGGCATTCCAGGAATTCGTTATTACTGTGGGGATGTATATCTCATATTGGGTACGTTCTACTATAACCCACCAATTGGTACAGATGTGAAAGCGCAAATGGCTATATTAAAATTTGTCCATGACTCTGGACAATGCAAGGAGGCTTTTCCCGAATTCGACAAAGAATATAACGAACTTCGTCAACGCTTAATATCTCTCTATCGGGATTCTGTATTAGATACGATTGCTACACCACTTGATACCACTCTCCCAAACATTAATGACTTAGGCTTGTCAATCCTACGGGGAAAACAAAATGGCGTGACTTCCCCTACCCATAAAACGAGTGTGAATCTCTCATTCTTGCGAGCTGAGGAGAATCCTTTTACGAATGAGGTAGCACTGGTTTATGAACTCAGCGATGCTTCTCTTGTAAGGGTTGAGGTGTACGATGTCTTAGGCAACAGCGTCTATGGCAATGGCGGCGGTTTACAGCAAGCCGGCGAACACCACCTGCCCATAGACGGCAGTCATTGGAGCAAAGGCACCTATTATGCCCGCCTAATAACTTTGAGCGGCGAGGTCAAGACCGTGAAGTTGATAAAGAAATAACGGGATTTCATGCGTATCTCCCCTGACGGTATCCGAGCAAATGGCTTGGGGCTTTCGGGGGAGTGCTCGCTCCTCTGGCACTGGGAGTGTGGTTTATGTGTTAAGTCCGTATAAAGTTTTTGTGCCTTGCTCTGTATAGACCACTCCCCTAAAACCCAGAGAAAAAGGCATGTGTGTGTGTAAAATTAAATTGTTGATTTTCAATGGGTTACATACTGCTCGAGCGACTTATTGATCTCACAAAAACCCGTCTTTTTTTTATGTGTATTTTCTTGGCACCTACCGTTGAAAATACTCCATAATCCCTTTTAGGACACTTATCGGTCGTATTTTTGCTTCTATACTTTTCACCCTAACAATTTATTACTAACGTATAATACCCTATGTCAAGAGAGTCTATAGCATCGAAACGGCTTACCGAGTTGGTTATCGTAAAGGACCAAAAGGTCAAGTCCCGTTACAAGGATGGCGTGAAGGTCCCTATCACGACGTTCATCGAGGATTACATGAACGGCAGAGTTGATATCACCTGCGATGTGCAGGAGCTTCTGCAGAACCGTACTCTCTTCTTTAACTACAAGTATGTAGCGCATCACATCAAGTTTCTCGTGACGCAATTCATCCCACAGGTCACGATCCACTCTGCCAAGCAGGATGAGCGCGTTATCCGCGACCATTACGACCGCGGCAATGACTTCTTCGGCGGATTCCTCGGCGACCGCATGATCTATACATCGGCGTTCTTCCAAACAGGCAATGAGACGCTCGAAGAGGCACAGGACAATAAGTTGAACCTCGTTTGTCAAAAGCTCCAATTGAAAAAAGGCGAACGCCTCCTTGATATTGGTTGCGGATGGGGTACGCTCGTCGCGCATTCGGCAAAGTATTTCGGTACAGATTCGACAGGCATTACGATCGCTCAGGCAGGAGCGGACTACGCTAATGCGCAGATCGATCGTTGGGGAGTGAAAGATCATGCGAGAGTCAATCGCATGGATTATCGCTCTATCCCACCGGATAAGTATGACAAGATCTCTTGCCTCGAAATGGCAGAGCACGTCGGTGTGAAGCATTTCACGACCTTCATGAAGCAGATCGCAGGTCTTTTGAAGGATGACGGGTTGTTCTATCTCCAGATCGCAGGTCTTCGCGCTGGGTATCATCAGGAGTCTCTCATTTGGGGCGGCTTCATGGGAGAGTATATCTTCCCAGGTGCTGATGCAAGTATGCCGCTCTCTTTCGTTGTCAAGCGTTTGGAGAAAGCCGGATTTGAAATTCATAGCGTAGAGAACGTCGGCATCCATTACTCGCAGACCATTCAGCTTTGGTACTACAACTGGCAGAGCCATAAAGAAGCGATCTTGAAGGCGTATGGCGAATGGTGGTTCAGATGCTGGGAGATCTTCTTGGGATGGTCAGTTGATATTGCCAAGCAGGGTAATTCGACGGCATTCCAGATCGTCTGCAACAAGAACAAGGATGAATTCACCCGCAGACGTTGGTTCAGCGGTGTGAACCTCGGCGAACGCGATCTCCGCACAAACGGGCAAGTCTATGGCGGTGCCCCGGTCATGGAAAAAGTCTGAAGGTAGTTCTTCGTGCTTAGTTTTTCATGATGAGTGGAGCATACTATATGTATGCTCCACTCATTTTTTATAGGATAGTGATGGCAACCTGCACCACACTCCTCTCCCCCGCAACCTTCCGCTCGCTCCCCTCGTTTTAGCCTTGTAACTTACATCAGACAAATCTTATGAAGAACGGCATCGCTACAAACGACATCCAGACGAATGGTCATGCGACCTTTGAGACCTCTCCCGAATATCTCGCGGCAAAAGGTCAATGGGAAAAACGTAATGAGACTGGTAAGACAACAGGCTGGAAGCATACGACACTTTCTGGTACTGCGCTCGATACGTTGTATTCACCGAAAGATACCACTCCGAATAGTTATATGGAGAAGCTCGGCTTCCCTGGTGAGTATCCTTTTACTCGCGGCATTCATCCGAATGGTTATCGAGGTAAGGTCTGGACGATGCGGCAGTTCGCCGGTTTCGGCTCACCTGCTGATACGAACGAGAGATTCAAATATCTCTTGGCTCATGGGCAGACAGGTCTTTCGACAGCATTCGATCTCCCGACGCTTATGGGACGCGACGCTGATGATAAGTGGAGCGAAGGCGAGGTTGGTATTTGCGGTGTAGCGATCTCCTCTCTCAAAGATATGGAGAGATTATTTGAAGGCATTCCTCTCGGTGAGGTTTCAACTTCAATGACGATCAACTCACCCGCTGCAATGATCTTCGCATATTACCTATGCGTTGCGGAAAAGCAAGGTGTACCGTTTACAAAACTTCGTGGCACGTTGCAGAATGATATTCTGAAGGAATACATCGCACAGAAGGAATTCATCTACCCACCTGAGCCTTCGATGCGCATCATCGTTGATATGATCGAGTACTGCACGAAGGAAGTGCCACAGTGGAATCCGGTATCGGTCTCAGGGTATCATATCCGCGAAGCAGGCTCAACGGCAGCGCAGGAATTAGCTTTTACTCTCGC
>JBKJHR010000080.1:0-3754 GCA_046598695.1 Kapaibacterium sp. (SeqCode) | reverse complement strand
GCTTCGGCGTAATCTTCGCCTTGATGATAATCGCACTCTTGTTTCCGCCCTGAAAGGGTCCGAATATGTTATTCCTATTCATCTATGGGATATGGAACGACCAACATTCGGCGGTATCAATCGCCTCGCCTTCCTCATCGAATCACTTCACGACCTCCGCGATCAATTCGTAAGCAGTGGCTCACATCTGATCATCCGAAGCGGTAAAACGCATGAGACCCTCCGCCAGATCATCAAAGATACCGGTGCAACACGGCTATACTACGATAACAACTACGAACGCTATGAGCAAGAACGTGACGCGCAGTGCTTTGCAGTAGCACGTGAACTTGGGGTAGAATGTATTGGCATCAAAGATAATGTTCTCTTTGAAACAGGCGAGGTACGAACTGGTGAAGGCAATCCGTACACCGTCTATACTCCATTCAAAAAGAATCTTTGGGGGCGCATCAAAGCCTCCGCAATGTGTGAAGCGATCCCAACTGCTCTTAAACCACATCCTAGTATAACTGAACTTGACTCCTATGATCTTCCGACGATAGAGCATTACGCTCCACATTCAAAGACTTCACCGAGGCGTATCCAGTTCGGAGGTGCGATAGAAGCAAATAGAATATGGAAAACTTGGCAGAGTAAATCTATCGGCGGATATAGAGACGATAGAAACACATTGGCACTTGCAAGCGGTACATCCAAGTTGTCACCTCATTTGAAATTTGGGACGATCTCTATAAGACGCATGGCAAATGATTGTCTCAACATCATTGATACAAGTGAGAATAAAGAAGGGGCAGAGACCTATCTTTCCGAATTACTCTGGCGAGAGTTTTACTACAACATCCTTCAATCATTTCCTTACGTCGAGGAGAGAGCCTTCCAAAAAAGATATGAAATGATAGCATGGGAGAAGAACGATGTACAGCTCACTGCATGGAAAGAAGGTAAAACAGGGGTACCGATCGTGGATGCGGCTATGCGAGAGTTATTACAAACAGGATTTATGCATAACCGAGCTCGAATGATCGTTGCGAGTTTCCTCACAAAGGATCTGCTCATCAACTGGCAAGAAGGTGAAGCGCATTTTATGAAGTACCTCACTGATGGCGACATTGCTCAAAACAATGGGGGATGGCAATGGTCGGCTTCGACAGGCACCGATGCACAGCCATATTATCGTATCTTTAATCCGTATCTGCAATCAAAAAAGTTTGATCCAGATGGAGAATATATTAAGAGGTATGTACCAGAACTATCAAATCTGCCATTGAAATTTCTCCATGAACCACACTTAATGACACCTTTCGATCAAGCGGAATTTGGGGTAGAACTTGGCACGGACTATCCTTTCCCGATCGTTGAGCATTATGTGCAACGCGACAAGGCAAAAGCACTGTTTGAAGCTATGAAAGAAAATCCGAAGTAATGCAGCAGATCATCCCTCGCATTGTTCTTATTGTTATCCTTGGTATAGGTACGGTGTTTGCTTTTATCGAAAGCGAATACTATCGCAGTCATACGATCATGCTTGCAGAAAAAGCAGGAGAGGTTACGACGTGGATGTGGGCATTTCGTGGTATCGCTTTGGTGTTATGTCTTCTTACGATCATACTTATACTCTCAACCATTAAACGGTAAATGGCACTCATCAGGAAACGCTACACAAGTTTTGGCAGAGAAGATAAACTTGTCGGAGTGAAGGCATTACTTCGCGGCGATTCGATCATTATTCGTGCCATTGCCTTTGCTTTGTGTGTAGGGATATATCTATTGGTCGTCGAAGTAACGCATAAGAAAACCTCTGCGGAAAATGCAACGCAAGATACCATCGTAACCACCCAAAAGAAATAAGCAGTGCAAGGAGAACTCTATATCGGCATAATGACCGGCACAAGCATTGATGCTGTAGATGTCGTCATTGCACGATTTACCTCTACTCCTGAAGTTCTCTTCCATTACGAGCATCCCATTCCATCTGATCTTGCTACGATCATCTTAGAATTTGCTACAGCGGAGAATGTGAATCTTGATCTTCTTACCCGATCACATTTTCTTTTGGCGGAGTTATATGCCGAGGCAGTTCGGTCTGCATTGGAAGAATCACATATTCAAGCCAAGGATATTCGTGCAATTGGATTGCATGGGCAAACCATTCGCCACGTACCCAAGCGCATACACATCTCGAACGCTCTTCCTGAGGTTGGCGGCACATTCCAACTTGGCTCAGGCTCTGCTCTTGCCTCGCTAACAGGGATCGATGTTGTAAACGACTTCCGAAGCGCTGATGTCGCCCTCGGGGGGCAAGGCGCACCATTCGTGCCGATGTACGATCATCATTTCTTGCGATCTGAAAACATTGCGCGAATTGCACTCAATCTTGGAGGCATTGCAAACATTACCTACCTTCCACCGAAGAGTGAAACAGTCATCGCCTTCGATACAGGACCCGGAAATATGTTGATCGATGCTGTTGTAAAAAAACGATTTGGTATTCCCTATGATGAGAATGGGAGTCTTGCTCGAATGGGAGAAGTTGACGACACCTCTCTTACGGAGATGTTGGATGAGCCCTACTTTGCATTAGTACCACCAAAGTCAACAGGTAGAGAGCTATTCGATGTGTCCTTCGCGAATCGTTTTACGGACGATCTATCCTCTCATAATGCTCTTACCACGCTCACGGAATTGACCGCAAAGTCTATCGCTCTTTCGCTAGACTTTCTCCCAAAGCAGGATGCGTTTGAGATCATCGCAAGTGGCGGTGGCGTTCGCAACACATTCCTCATGGAGCGTATTGCTGCGAATATCCCCAATGCGCATGTTCACCGTTCAGACGAATTTGGAATACCATCACAATCCAAAGAAGCCCTCGCATTTGCATGGTTCGCAAAGGCATGTATCTATGATGAGATCATTCATCTGCCTAGCACCACAGGGGCAACGAAAGCCGTAATTTTAGGCGTAATTGCTAAAGGCAATACAACAAAGTAACAACAGATCTTCTATCTGTGAAAATTTAAAATGATGCTTTTTCCCTCAGACGAAAAAAAAACTTCGTATTATAGATATAGTAAGGAATTGTGGATACTGTGAATAGGATGTGGATAACTTTTCTTTCCTTACTCTGATAAGGCGTTGGAGTGTTACTAAAATTTTATGTGATATATGATGTGTGATGCCGCGATGATGTGAATTTCTCTCACGCATGATTTCTCATTATTTTTGAGAAATCATTGTACCATCGCTCTCACTTCGTACGCCGTGTCTACTTACAATCTCGCGTCGGAATATCGAACAATCTAAAACTATTTGCATTGAAATCAGTAGAACTGGTTTACGGAATATCGTCTGTGCCAATTGCGCAGACACTCAGTGAGGGAATTGACGACATGGCACTTGCAACAGGAGGAGTTTTGCAAAAACAAGAGATAAGCGACGAGCGCGAAGCCGCGCCAAAGGATGAACTAAAGGCAGCAGCCCAAATGCTTTGGGAGCGAGCTGCCGAACGCATCAAGCCGCAGATCTCTGCACAGAGCTACACAACGTGGTTCGAACCCCTCTACGCAAAATCCCTAGAAGGTGCAACACTCGTCATCATCGCCCCAAGCACATTCATTTCTGAATGGATCCAGCAGCATTATCAGGAATTGATCGAGGGCGCACTTCAAGATATTCTTGGACAATCTGCAAGCTTTTCCTTCGAGCATAGCTCGGAGATGGAAGGTTTGGAGACAACCCTCATGCCAAGCTCCGTTGC
>JBKJHR010000067.1:0-4216 GCA_046598695.1 Kapaibacterium sp. (SeqCode) | reverse complement strand
CGCGGGGCTCCGTGCTGCTGTGGAAATTCCTGAAAATTATTCATGTGCGGTGCTGACAAAGGTCCACCCGCTCCGCTCCCATACGGGTGCGGCGCAGGGTGGCGTATGTGCGGCATTGGCGAATCTTGAAGAAGATAGCCCGGAATGGCATGCATTTGATACCGTAAAAGGCTCCGATTACCTCGGCGATCAGGATGCGATCGAAGTGATGTGTAATGATGCGCCACGAGCGATTATTGAGCTTGAGCACATGGGGATGCCATTTAGTCGTACAGAAGAAGGTAAGATCGCGCAGCGACCTTTTGGCGGACATACAAAGCCAGTTGACCGCAATGACCCAGACTCTAAGCGTATCCCTGTTAAGCGAGCCTGCTATTCGGCGGATCGTACAGGACACGTCATGCTACATACCCTTTATGAGAATTGCATCAAGAACCGTGTCAATTTCTTTAGTGAGTATTTTGTAACAGAATTGAACTACGAAAACGGTGTATGCACTGGAGTCGTGGCGATCGATATTTTGACCGGCGAGATCCACATCTTCCATGCGAAGGCTGTGATGTTCGCTACTGGTGGCGACGGGCGCATTTGGCGCATTACTTCAAATGCTCACGTCGGCACAGGTGATGGATTTATTCTTTCATACAATAAAGGTTTACCGCTTGAAGATATGGAATTCATGCAATTCCATCCGACCGGTTTGTGGAAGCTCGGTATTCTCGTTTCCGAAGCGGCGCGCGGCGAAGGCGGAGTTCTTCGTAATAAAGATGGCGAACGCTTCATGGAGCGATATGCGCCGACCGTTAAGGACCTTGCCCCCCGAGATATGGTGAGCCGCGCTATCCTAACCGAAATTCTTGAGGGACGAGGCATCAAAGGCTCTGATGGTACAAGTTATGTACTCCTTGATCTTACGCATCTTGATCCAAAGATCATTAACGAAAAACTTCCCGAGATCACTGGTTTTGCTCGTACCTATCTTGGAGTAGAGCCAACGAAAGAAGGAGTGCCAATTCAGCCAACCGCCCACTATGCAATGGGTGGAATTCCTACTGATATGGATGGGCTTGTTCTCAAGAATACGAAGGGTGATAAGACCGTCGGATTTTATGCCGCAGGTGAATGTGCTTGCGTAAGCGTTCACGGTGCAAATCGTCTTGGTACAAACTCTCTTCTAGATCTCATCGTCTTCGGACGCAGAGGTGGTAAGAGTATTGTGAATTTCTTGAATAATGGCGCGAGCTACGCTCCGCTTCCAAAGGATGCCGGTGAATGGACGCGAAAGACCATCGAAGAATTAAAAGCTCGTCCGAAGGGTGAGGGTTGTTCGACGATTCGTACCGAACTTCAAAATGAGATGCAGGATAATGTCGGCATCTTCCGTACCGGAGAGGGAATGGAGCATGCGATAACGAAGATCGCTGAATTAAAAGAGCGCTTCAAGAAAGTCTCGATCGACGACAAGGGAAACCAGTTCAACTCTGATGTTCTCGAAGCAATTGAACTAGGTAATCTCTTGGATACGGCTGAGGTAGTTGCTGTGACGGCGCTTGCTCGCAAAGAATCTCGTGGGGCACATTCACGCGGAGATTTCCCTGATCGTGATGATGTGAATTTCTTGCAGCATTCATTCGCCTACAAAGGAGAGAGTGGCAAGGTCGATGTGGAGCATCGTCCAGTAACCATTACAAAGTATAAGCCGAAAGCTCGCGTGTATTAAGTCGCAAGTAATGACAGCATTACGCTATTCGTCTTCCTTTATACTTTTTGTATCATGCCTGCTTCTTGCAAAGGCAGGCTATGCACAGCATACCAAACGAGAAATTGCTTTTACGTTTGCCTATGCAGGACAGCTTCCTATCGTGCAAGCTGATGGCAACACCCAAGGCTTTTACGCAAAGCCGCTTATTGCTTCATTGCGCTATCAGGTCGCCACTGATTACGTACAAGCTCTTTCTATCACCCTCGAATACGTTATGGAAAGCCGCGAGAACCCCGGTCTGTGGAATGACAATCCAAGTATGCCAAATGCTGTATATAATGCGAATATAGACGAACGTTTGACGATGACGATGCTTGGACTCGAAGGAGTTCGTACTCTTATCAGCAATGGTAGTTTTCGTTTGGGTGCAGGTTTCGGTATTGGCTATGGCTTAGGTGGAGCAACGGCAATGGTGACAAAAATATCGAACGGTTCGGTAAAGACGTATGAATCTTCTGATATATGGAATGGGTTTGAGGTGCAGGCATTCATTAGAGGAAGATATACCATAGTCCAAACAGATAAGATCGATCTTGGTATACTCGGCAACATCAGATATTGGGGATTTCCAACGATAGGTCCGCTTAGCACAACGTCCTCATCCTACAATGGTCCTGCATTTCGCAGCCTACACGAAATGGGCTATAGTATTGGAGTTTCTGTCGGTTTTTGAGATTTTTTTTTGTCTGCCAAACATGAATCCCTTTGCACATCGTAATATGCGCATTCCGGACAATGTGTACGATTGCGCTCTATCATCGAAAGTGATATTGCAGTTTTGTCAAGACGAATCTTCGCTACCAAGAGATCAAGTTCTTTGCCAACGGTCGAAAGCTCTCGCTCTGTGAATATGTAATTCTTAAAGATCGAATAGTTGGAGAAGAACAATCGTGCTTTGATCTCTCTTTGTTCAGGATGAAGTGCATGGATCAAGTACGCATAGAATTTCAATTGAAACTCATACCGTTCGTTTTTATTGGGAGCATCAAGCCTTCGATCTGTTTTGTAATCTAAGATCGTCCAGGTTCCATCATCAGTCTGATACACTCTATCTATAATACCGGAGAGCATTTTTCCTTCACTTAGCATTGCACGAAGCGGAAGCTCGGTGAAGTGTGGTGTGGATGCGAGGATAGCTTTCGCTTCTTTATTCGCAAGGAATGCTCGAATATGTTGCAGGACTCGCATAGAGTATCGTTGAAGATATTCTTTCGGGTCTATAGCCAGACGTTCGAGAGCGACACCGAGAGACTGAGCATATTTTTCTTCGTTCAAAATTCCATCAGTTACGATATCGTCGATCTTCTCAAAAATAGAATGGACAAGTTGACCAATGATCGTACCCTTGATAAACTCCGCTTGGTCTGCTGGTTCAAAAGAAAAGGAGATGCGCGGGTCTTCTGGGATACCGAGATCATACCGCAAATAGTATTTCGTTGGGCATTCAAGATATGTCAGAAGCTGTGACGGACTATACCGCACATGCGCATTCGAGGGTGGAATCGCTTCCAAATGTGTCGTTACCTTTTCCCTATTCGACGAAGTCGTTGTTTCCTTCTTATATTTAGTGAGCGGGACATCATGCAAAACCGGAATTACCACATCCACAGTCTTCGGATGATGTTTACCCGTTGCATCATCGTAGCGAATAATTTCTGATGAGAGGTGAATATCATTTGAAAAGTCTGAGTCAGAGGTCATTGCTATCCATGATGCAAATGAACGTAACGGTGGATGTTTTTCTTCATCAAGCGTAAGCGAAAGAAAAAGATGTTCTCTTGCGCGAGTAAGTGCGACGTAAAATATACGCTTCTCTTCTTCGATCTGTTCGAGCTTATCTCGAAGCTTCATCAACTCAACGATAGGTGGTTGCTGACTGAGGTTTGGGACTTTGAGCGGCAGACCAATATCTGAAAAGACTGCCGTCTTGCCTCTTCGTGAATCGGATTTACCAAGATCCCGATGGAGAAATGGAGCGAATACGATAGGGAATTCTAAACCCTTTGAGCCATGAATTGTCAGAATATGAACGGCATCATTATCATTGGATATTTCCGCGAGTGCTTCTTCGTCACTGCGCTCCATATACATATTTAATCGCTCAACAAGATCGAATAAGCTGGAAAAGGTTGATGATTCTGAGGCAGAAATGATAGAAGCGAACTTCTCTATATTTCCAAGTACTTGATCGCCATTCGGAAGTGCTTTGTAGATCGCATAGATACCTGTCTCATCAAATATCTTTCGGATGATCTTCGTCGGTGTTGTCCTTCCGGCAATACTGAGATTCTCTGTGAGTTCTTTATATGCCCGCTTTAATGCATCACTTCCGTCATTTGTGGCAATGAATGATGTGAGCTTTTCCCATAATTTCGATGCTTGAGAGTGCAGGGCGATCTTGACAAGTTCATCATCAGTCACTGCAAAAAAAGGAGAACGAAGCACGCCAACGAG
>JBKJHR010000256.1:0-3399 GCA_046598695.1 Kapaibacterium sp. (SeqCode) | reverse complement strand
CGCTCTGCAAGATACGGAATGTTTGCGAAAGCAAGATAAGCGAGCCATTTGTAACTTTCACTAAGGCATTATCAGATTGCTTATAACTCACCGAAGGAATTGACACTGACCGCCCCGATACATTCGTGGCAACCGTAAGCCAATTACTTCCACCATCAATGCTCACTTCTACTTTATCTGTCGTGCCAGTAGTACCATACCATGAAATAACAGCAGGACTACCGATGTACCATTTTGAAGCAACGGTCGGGGATGTAACGCCTGCAACTGTTGTCGCAAGGGGGGCTTCATACATGGAGCGTCCGTGCGTTGCAGCGCGAATGACGCGCTTGGTGCGATGAATTGCTATATCGCTCACAACAACATTCGGCAATCCTAAACCAAACGGAAGCCAATCACCGCCATCATTCGGTGAAAAGAACACGCCAATATCTGTTGCAAGGTAGAGATTTGTTGGGTTTTGAGGATCGATCACAAGTGCATTGCACGGAATATCAGGGAGCGTCGAATTGATGCTCTTCCACGTCACACCTTTATCCGTACTTTTGTAAATATGACTTCCGCCAAAACCGGAGAGAACAGCATAGATGCTATTCTTATCAGCAGGGCTAATTCGCACTGCCGTTAGGCTTCTTCCCGGAAGACCAGTGCTTCGATCTTGGAATGTAGTACCATTGTTTGATGTGTACCATACCTTACCGCCGCGTGTACCAGCAACAACCGTTGCACTATCACCAAATGGGTCAATGCATGTAATCACTACACCTGCTCCTGTTGCAAGTTTCGTTGTACTTTTTTTCCATGACGAGCCACGATTCGAGGAAGAATAAAAATATTGACGACCAGTATACAGAACGTTCTTCACTTGATCCAATACAAGTGGTGTTACCCAACCGACTGTATCTGCAGAGCTAATACCATTTGTCAATGTCGTCTCGCCGCCGTTTTCGATCTTGACCGGGAAATTCCCATCACCCGGACGGTGATAATAAATTCGATTCGAGTTATCATCATCAACAACGACCGTACCACCATCTCCACCGGAAACAAATGACCATTCTCCCGTCTTTCCGCCGCCCAACGTACCGTTATCTTGCGTACCACCATAGGTTAGATCATCAACATTTTGGTCGATCGCCATTCCATAGAACTGCGTAATGGCGAGATCATCTTGATGCACCTGAAATGTTGAACCTGCATCGTTTGATATTGCGACACCACCATCACTCCCAACATAGAGAATAGGAGACACATCAGAACTTGATCCAAATGCAGCGCAATGCTGATCGGGATGGATACCACCTTTATACGCTAATCCGACATCTTCCCATGAACTGCCGCCATCTTCCGAACGCCAGACAGAAACACCGCCAACAATAATACGGTCAGGGTTTGATGGGTCACGGGTCACATAAATATCATACCATCCCTGACTACCACCCGATCCGATAGTAAATATCTGTTGAGGTGCGAGTTGCTGATCTATCTTATCCCAATTATCCCCGCCATCGAGTGTACGCGATACACCCTCGAAAGAACCATCATTCATCGCTGACATATCAACGACATCCTTCCAATTCTTTGCATCTACCGACAAAACAATATATCGCATCTGCACATATTTATGAACGAGCGTCCACGTTCCTCCACCATCGGTGGAGCGATACGTGCCGTGGCTCGGCAGAGCAGCATAGAGTATATCGCGATTTCCGTCTTTTACGAATGCAAGATCAGTGACGTCAGCTGGAGGAAGACCACCTGCTGATTTGCGCCATGTCTTCGCACTATCATCTGAAATATAAACTCCACCACCAGAGCGAGAACCAGCGGCATAGATCGTGTTCGAGTGTTGAGGATGGACGATCATGCGGCTGAACGAACCTACCTGTGGCAAGCCGCTCGGATTCCACGTTTTCCCAGCATCTGTCGTTTTCAAAATACCTACACCATAGTATGCGTCGATGTTCGATGTTTGCTCGCCCGTACCGCCATACAAAATATTCGAGTTTTTGGGGTCGATCGCCAACGCACCAAATGCAAGCGAAAACGCATTATCCGAGATAGGCTTCCATTTGTTGCCACCATCGGTGGTTTTCCATACACCGCCCATTGCCGTGGCGCAATATGCTGTCAAAGGGTCAGTCGGGTGCGGGACGATCTCGCGAACACGTCCTGAGTGAGCAAGCCCTTGTTCGATATTGATCGGACCAATTTCCTTCCACGATACATCGGCAAGTGGGGCAAGCGGAGTGCCGTTACTTTGTGCCAATTGTTTGCCTTGAGAATGATACGCATTCCAGATAGCGTCTTTCTGCTGCATCGCTTTCGCTCTGCCATCTTTGGGGATGTAGCCAAGCCCAAATGCTCGCTGCCCGTAGAACCACTCGAAGTATCTATCGGGGCGGTCAGCACGTTCTTCGGGTTCGACTTCGTTTGACTCTAACCACTGAGCGTGAATACCAGAGCTAACAAGGAAAAGCAGACAGATTGCTAATATTTTTTTCATACGGAACAAAAGAAAAAAGAATACGATCAAATATGAGGCACACCCTCTAATGGATTGCTCCAAAGATTGGAATCCTCACCAAAGCGCTCGATCGAAAGGCGTTCTGCCTCGCGCCACAAGCCTTGACAGGGAAATACATTATGAAAGAGTGCCGCTCCAAGTACGACAGAATCCACAACAGGCGAAAATCCGTCAAGCCTGTGCAGGTCCTTATATCCTATAACACCAAAAAGACACGTAAGACGCAATTTTAATTCGGATGCTGATACATAAATCGCACCGAGGGCATCCCAATCAAGCGAAATATGCGCACTATCCGGCGAAATAAGTGCAACGCGCCCTACTTTCAACTCCTTCAACAACGGCAACCTCATCGGCACAGTAGCATCTAAGTATAACGATGGGACTATTCGCTGTGCAGAAAATTCGGAAATCAGTGAGGCAATCTTCTCGTCAGGGGTATCGGGTGGAAGGATGATGCGGTAAATGCCATAGGAAAGAAGTGTGCGGATATCATTCGTATCTTCGGGTAAATGCGAAAGAGATACTTCGGTCGGGATGTCCACCGCTTCGCGCAGTGCCTCGACGATGCCGAGGGCGTGTTCGCACCATGCGTCCTCATCATCAATGACAAGATGTAGTGCCTTTGCATTTTCCTTCCGGAGCAAACGGGCGCGGCTTGCAGGGTTGATGTAATCAACCTCAAGAGCCTCTATCTTTTCGGCACACAACGATTGCCGAACCTCGATCGCCGGAATTACAAGTATCATACGAGACTATAGCTTTGCGAAAACAAGCCTCATACAACACCGAAAGCACATCGAAAGTGTAGGTAAAGTTTGAGAAAGAAAATAGATAAAGAAAACGGGAGATGAACTATCATCTCCCGTTTA
>JBKJHR010000238.1:0-15818 GCA_046598695.1 Kapaibacterium sp. (SeqCode) | reverse complement strand
CAATACCGAGCGTCACAGGCTCGGAAAGCGTTGCAAGCGAGATACCGCTCATACTCACACCAGCATTGGCAAGAGCGAAGAGCGGCATGATGACAAAAGCGACAAAGGTGTGCAGCTTCGCCTCGAACATCTCAAGCGTGGAAGTTTGCTCCACGGATTTCGGACTATCATTCGACTGGCGCAATGGTATCGTAAAGGCAACGATCACTCCGGCTATCGTCGCATGAACGCCAGAAAATAGAAACGCTATCCACACGCAAATGCCCAAAACAGTAAAGAACGTCAGACTGCGTACCTTCGCATTACCGATCATAAGCATCAAGACAAACACTGATGCAATGCCAAGTGCGAGAGCGTTAATACCCGATGAATAAAACAGCGCGATGACGATAACAGCACCTATATCATCCACGATAGCAAGTGCCATCAGGAATATCTTCAGCGAGGGATGCACACGCTTGCCAAGAAGCGTGACGATGCCGACGGCGAAGGCAATATCTGTCGCCATTGGTATCCCCCACCCCCCTTGTGCGGATGTGCCACGAGTCAGAGCAAAGAAGATCAGTGCTGGGACGAGCATTCCGCCTATTGCGCCGAAGATCGGAAGTGACGCTTTCTTGAACGAGGAGAGTTCGCCAATAAGAAGCTCCCGCTTGATCTCCAAACCAACGATAAAAAAGAACACCGCCATCAAACCATCATTGACGATATGTGCCGGAGTGAAAACGATATGCAGATCGGAAAAAGCAAATCGAAACTCCTGATGCCAGAAATGCTCGTAGCCAGAGGAGAGTGAGCTATTCGCGAGCAGAAGCGCGACCACTGTGCATGCGATAAGCACAACGCTCGAACCCGACTCCGTCCGAACAAACTGCTCGAATGGCTTGGCGATGCGCTTTAACAAATTTGGCTCATTCTTCCTCATATCAAATATAACACGTTTTGCAGCAAGAAAAGTGAATACGAAAGACGAATGAGCTATAAAGGAATTCTGGCAACTCTCTTTACAATTCTCAGGGGATCGCTTCGCACGCAATGACACGATCAAGCTTTTTTCCTCGCAGGGGCGCACACTGCGGTGTGCCTCCCCTACCTAAAGCCCTCTAAAATCCTGAGACGAAGAAAACACTGTTACTGTTACCATTCGACTCTTTTGCGGTATTTTTGTAGCTATGAATAACAACAAACGCATCCATTACGTCTTTGCAGGCGCAAGTTTCCTGATCGCCTTTCTCGTCTATTATATGACGATGCAGCCTTCGATTCCATTCTGGGATTGTGGCGAATTTGCTGGCGCGGCAATGAACTTGCAAGTACCCCATCCTCCGGGGTCGCCACTATGGACGATCGTCGGACGCTTGGCGATGATGCTGCCAACGCAAGCGGACGTTGTCTCTCGGTACAATCTGTTTTCTGTTCTTGCCTCAGCCGTAACGATCATGCTTCTGTATCTCACCACCGCACGCCTCATCAGAATGTGGCGCGGAGAGCCGAAGTCAATGGCTGATATGTTGACGTCTTACGGCGGAGCGTTCATTGCCGCCACAGCATTTACGTTCACTGATAGTTTCTGGTTCAACGCCCTCGAATGCGAAGTGTACGCCTTTGGCTCGCTCTTCATCGCGCTCATCCCGTGGATCATGTTGGTATGGTACGACCATGCCGACGAAGAGCACAGCGAGAAATATATTTTGCTCGTGGCTTACATCATCGGACTTTCACTGGGTGTGCATCAATTAGCACTCCTGACGATCTTCCCATGCTTCATGCTCATCTATTATCGCCGCCGCAACGACGTAACGATCATCTCATGGCTCGGCATGGCAGCAGCGTCAGTCATTGCTTTCTTCATTGCCTATAAGTTGGTATTGTCGCAGCTTGTGAATTGGTTAGCTTCCACACCGTTCATTACGGTTGCCATTTTGGGTGGAGTCGTGTTTGGAATATGGTGGAGCCAGAAGAACAAGAAAGCAATATTGAATCTGAGCTTGTGGTCAGCGTTGTTGCTCTTTATGGGGTATTCAACATATACCGTTATCATCGTCAGAGCGAATCAGAACCCGCCGATGAATCAGAACGCACCGAAGTCGTTCGCACAGCTTACCAGGTATATTAACCGTGAGCAATATGGTGATCGCGGCATGTTCCCACGCCGTCAGAAACTTGAACCCGGTGATGAAAGCAAACCGACATTTACAAAGTATACAAGTGATTTCGAGTTCTTCTTGAAATATCAGACCGATCACATGTATAATCGGTATCTCTTCTGGAATTTCATCGGCAGAGAAAACGATAAGCAAGATGCAGGTACTGATTGGTCGAAGACATGGGGCATCCCCTTCCTTCTCGGTCTCTTTGGTTTGTTTTGGCATTTCAAGCGCGACCCAAAACGCGCACTCTCCTTCCTTGCTCTTTTCATTATGATCGGATGGGCAACGGCATGGTATCAAAATCAGCAAGAGCCACAACCACGCGAACGCGATTATTTTTACGTCGGAGCATTCTACGTCTATGCGATGTGGATCGGCATCGGCGCAACAGGTATGATGGAGTTGCTTCGCGGCAGAAGGAAGAGATCTGAGAATGATGATGAAGAAAACACAGCCACACCAGTTATCACTGGCGATGGCAACACAGGTCTCCTAGGCTTAGCACTTGCTGCAGCCATCATTCTTGTTCCTGTGAATCTCTGCGTAGGTTTGGCAGGCATGGCAACAGGTCAGCCGTTCAGCAAAAGCTCGAAATGGGCGGAGTATTCCCGCGAGAAGAATTACATTCCATTTGATTACGCCTATAACATTTTGCAGAGCTGCGATATGGATGCTATCCTCTTCACGTACGGTGACAATGATACATTCCCATTGTGGTGTTTACAGGATGTCTACGGCATTCGCCGAGATGTGCGAATCGTCCAGCTTTCACTTTCAAATATCGGCTGGTATATAGATCAGGTCAAGAATGGCGAACCCTGGGGAGCAAAGAAAGTACCTCTCTCAAATCCAATGTTCGCTAGTGACAGACTCTTAGTACCAGAAAGCGATCCGCTTGCACCACGTGTATCGCAGGACGATGCAAGGCTTGTATCGGTGAACGTCTCAGCCGAAGCAGTACGACGTATCACGAACAATCCGAACCGTGATGCCGCCGCTATGAGTTGGAAATACACTGGCACATACGCACAAGGTGAACAAAATCTTTATACGGTAAGCGATCAGCTTTCACTGGATATTATCCAAACGAATATCAACACACGCCCGATCTATTACTCGGTAACCGTACCAGATAATTACCGCATTGGCTTGTCGAAGAATCTCGTTGCCGAAGGCATGGCACTTCGTGTCACACCTGATCCACAGATCGAAGATAGATCAGGATATGGCGGACCGGTCAACGAAGAAAGAATGCAATCATACCTCTTCGATGCACCACCAGCCGCAGTGAGCGGACCTCGTCGGGGAATGATGATCCGTACCTATAGCGACCCATCGGCACGCTATAGTTATCTCGATAGAGAATATGCGTTGAATTATCTTCTCGCTTATATGAAGTATTCTGATTGGGTATTGGCGAAAGGCAAACAAGCTGAATCCAACAGAGCACTTGATACGATGGAACGACGTCTGCCGCCGGAGTTGATCGCGACGGACTTCTATCCAGCAGATGTTATCGCTGATCTCTATCAACGTTCAGGCAACGAAGCGAAGACAAAGAAATATGCTGCGATCGCTCTTGATATTTTCTTGAAGGATGCGAATGAAGAGGGCGGTGACCCGCAACGTGCTATTCAAAAGAAATACCGTCTCGGAGTTCTCTATACATTGAGCGGGAAGTATGCCGAAGCAGAAAAAGTCTTCAAGGAGTTAAAACAATCAACGGGCGAAAAAGGCATGGGACCTATTGAATTCAAGATCATGGAGAATGACGCGAAGAGGCTCGAAGCAAAGGGTGATAAGAGAGCAGCACTTGATAAATTCGAGGAGATGCTCCGCGTAACTGGCGTACCCGAAGAACAGCTTCCACAGGATTTCAAACCTCTCGTTGCAAAGCGCGATGCCCTGAAGAAGGCGTTAGGCGTTCCTGATAGCCAGAAGAGATAAGTACTAATGTATAAGTGGCACGGGCTTAAAAGTCCGTGCCACTTTGCTTATCGCATCAATCTCACAACGATCGCATCACAGTAGCGATACCCTTTTTGTGTGAGGCGCAACTTGCCATCGGATAATTCTATCATTCCTTCCTCCTTTAGCGATGGAATATCTTTCTGCGAAAGAATATCTTCGTTAAAGGCTTCATTAAATTTTTGAATATCAATTCCTGTTGAGCGCAGTTGGCAAAAGAGGACTTCCGTTCTACTTTGATTTTCCGTTGCGCGTTCGGAATTGATGCGTGGTAATTCGCCTGCACTTATCATCTCGCCGTAGCGGTCAAGCGACGAGACATTCCATGCGCGTTCGCCGTCAATGAATTCATGTGCTGATGGACCAACCGAAACATAATCGGCAAAACCATCCCAATACTCTAAGTTATGTTTGCAACTATGATCTTCACTCTTGGCATAGTTAGATATTTCATACTGGCTATATCCTGCTGCAGTTAATCGTTCTTGTACAAATGTCATTAACTCCGCAGCATCATCGGTCGTCATCTCGCCGACTTGTCCAAGTTTGACCATTCTATTAAGCGGCGTTCCTTCCTCAACTATCAGATTATATGCACTGATGTGATCGGTGCGGAGCGAGAGAGCAATATCGATCGTCTGCGAGAGTTTTTCTTTTGTTTGATCTGGAAGAGCGAAGATCAGATCAAGATTCACACTCTCGAAGCCTGCGGCACGGGCAATAGAAATAGCTTCCTTTGCTTGATCCGCATCGTGGATGCGCCCCAAGAATTTCAGTTCATCTTCGTGGAATGACTGCACACCGAAACTCAATCTATTTGCACCAAGATCTCTATAGGCAGTGAGTTTATCGAGAGTGATAGTGCCCGGATTACATTCAAGTGTAAACTCACATTGCGGAAGTATGATGAAGTGCTCTTTGATCTTGCCTACGATGGCTCCGAGTTCATCGGGGGTAAGCAATGATGGTGTGCCACCACCGAAGAATATGGTCTGAAGCGAACGTCCCTTGAGCGCGGGGTATGCCGCGATCTTCAGATCGATCTCTTTGCAAAGCAATGCGACAAATTCTCGCTGCGGTGTGAGGTCTTCTATCGAATAAAAATCGCAATAGATACACTTTCTCTCACAAAACGGAATGTGGAGATAGAGAGAAAGCGGTGTCATTGATTTTTGTTAATGAACGATGGTCAAGAGCCTATTCCATCTGATGTGGAATGACTGTACTTCTTCAGGATCAAAGTCATCGCCGCGATCACCATGTGGTGGTGGATTATACCATGACCAATAGACAAAGAGTCCGCCGCCAACAACATTTTCGTATGGGCAAAATCCCCAAAAACGCGAATCAGCTGATTGATCGCGATTATCACCCATCATCCATAGATAATCACGTTCAATCGTGTACTGCGTTGCAGGTTTGCCATCAATGAGGATCGTATGGTTCTCTCCTCCGGTGACTGTGTGTCCTTCACGCTGAATAAAGACATCCCATTGCTCGATATTTTCTGGTGTGAGTTGAAGAATATCACCTGCTTTCGGAATGCGAATCGGACCGTACCAATCGCGATTCCAGCCGATCGCTCCGCGAGGAAAAATATCATTCATCGTATAACCTTTGGGCATTGTATCCTCAACGCAACGTAAGCCTGGTGCATTGATTACCGCTTTACCATTCACGTACGCTTGTTTTGCTATCACCTGAAGCGTATCTCCCGGCAAAGCAATACACCGTTTAATATAATTGACATTGCGCTGGACGGGCTCTACGAGATCACGATCTCCTGGATATTCAAACACAACGACATCACCACGATCAACACCGAATGTCTTAAAGCCAAAGCTAGGGATTTTCGTCGAGGTAAACGGAATATACTTGGGAGTCTTAAAATAATAGCTTAATTTGTTGACGAAAAGATAGTCACCAACGAGCAGCGAATTCTTCATCGAACCTGTCGGGATATGAAATGCCTCAACGAGGAATGAGCGGATGATAAGCGCGATCACAAGCGCCCATAAGAGCGATTTCCACCACGTTTCCTTCTTTTTCTGTTGTACTGCCATGTTGTTTTTTTATGCGAAGTGAGGTAAACAGCGGTAACCGATGCAAAATTGCACTTAGAATATCGTGATAGTGACTCAGCGTCGATGCCATTCCGAGCGAAAAGAAGAAGCTCTTGAACGGATGAGTCTGCTTCCCCATGCACGTTGGAAGAATGTAGCGTATAGCTTACAGCTACCAATTTTCAGACGCTCAATCTCTTACGTATAATTACTATTGGGTTTCGGTAAAAAACTCTACCCTAAAAACCGAAAGAAGCCAGAATGCATACATTCTGACTTCTTCCTGATACACAACATCACTCAAAGTAGCTCAACAAGGTCTACTTTTGGAGTACCATTTGACGCGAACGGACTGTGCCATTCGTTTCGAGACGGACGACGTAATTTCCGCCATCCAAACCATATCCATCAAAATCAATTGCATACGATCCTTGCGCTTGCACATCATCAACAAGTGTCGTGATGCGCTTGCCAAGCATATCATAGACTGCAAGCCTTACGCTTCCTTCTTCCGGCACTGTATACGTCAAATGTGTTTTGCCATTGAACGGATTCGGCGAGTTCTGATTCAACGAGACCGACGTTGGCTTTGCGCCATCTTTCAAAAGAGAAGGAGCACATGCACCAAGTATAACGATATGTGAGCCAGAAAGTGTCCCGTATGTAGCAGGCATTGTTGCAACAGCATTCTGCCCGACATACGTCGTATCCTGCCCATTATTATAGAGGATACTCTCGTTGCCCATATTGATAATATCAAGCGTTACATCGCGGGTTGACTCATCTTTTTGTGCTGTAAATTGCAGAGTCAAAAGCGGAGCCGTGAGTTTGCGATTCGATGTATCAGGTAATGACATTCCACCGACAGGCTTCCATGCATGAATGTCAACGGTGTTTCCTGTCACCGTTGGTGTCACAGTCCACCCTTCGCTCATCGTACCGACAGTAATTGCCGATTTGAACTTGATCGCGAACGCATCACCGTTCATGACGAATTTGAACTCGTATTCATTGATACCCTTCTTTACAAGGTCGAATGAATCTGTAAAGACCATCTTGATCGGGAGTTCAAAATCACCTGGCTTACGAATAAGCAAGCCCTTCTTCATCTCCGCATTTTGCACGTAGATGCCGAAGTCAACTGATGCCGTGTGTGCAAGTTTATTCGCACCCGACGCATTATTTCCCCAATAATCCACTGTACGCACCGTACCAATTGACGATGAATTCGTCGCTCTGGAAAGTGACGGACCTTGGAAGGATGGCTTTCTACCCAGATCTATATTTGAGTACGTTGGTGTAAGGTTGATCTCATTCACCAGATCCATCGTCCCATTACCTCGATCACTTAAGAGATTGTCGTTGATCGTAAAGTCAATATTGGCACGTGTTGTATATTTTCCAATAATCACTGGTGGCTTCGTATCAGGTGTGACCTTGTAGCACCAACGCGAAGAAGAGATGTTCAATGCACAATCGCGAGCATAGATCGTTGCGCAAAGCGTACTCTCTAAGCTGAGCGTATCAATAACAGTGAGATCGAACGACCCGACCGTCTTCACGCATGGGTAGTTTGCATTTGCAGGGACGGTAATGCCTTGATCGGCAACGATCCAAACTGAGTCCACACCCTTATCCCAAGGGACAACATTGCCACTTCCGTCTGTGTGAATGTCGTTGATATTCACTGTTACCTTCCACGGGTTCGTAGAGGTATCAGGTGTGATCGTAATGTTCGGAGCTAATTGATCAGGGTCAATGGATTGCGTTCTGCACTGACGCGCACTCAGATTCCCTGCCGAATCATTCGCTTCAACGCAGAACGATGAAGGCTTCGATGTATCTTGAGTAAATATCCTGAACTCATAATAACTCTTCCCTGCTGTTAGGGATACAGGCGGAGCTGTATTCGGTGGGTCAGGATAATAGATATTCGTTGGTGTGGTGACAAATATCTCGTTTATCAACCTATCCCAAATTTTCTGCTCCGATACGCTCACTGTCCATTGTCCACGAGTGTTCGGGATTGGCGTGATGATTACAATAGGCTTATTCGTATCAGGTTGTGTGCAATAGGTAACTGTATCATACGCCTTATGATGCGCAACGTCCTCTGCTTCAACGATGATCGAACCGTTCTTGAATGGATCGACAACGTTCACCGAATACCGATAGAACTGCACACCCGGCACAACGGGCAATCCACTGAAATTCATATTCACTGGTGTACCAAAAGGCTTCACCGCAAGCAAACCGCTATCAAGCAAGCGATTATCTGTCACAAGGATCGAATCAAATTGATAGTTGCAATCTCCCGCTAACGTATCATACTTACTGGCTCTTTCAAGTACACTAAAGACGGGCGGAAGTGTATCAGGTGTAGGAGTAACTGGATGTGCTCCAAAGCATATCGTTGTGTCAGTGCGCAAATTCACACAATCAACGAGTGTGAAATCAAAACACCCGCCAATTGTTGAATCCAATTGCTTAATGGTGATCGTGTGTACTGCCTTATCACACGGACCGGTGAGTGGTGGTGAAAAAGAAATATCGAATTTACTTGGGTCAGTCCCTGATAACGGAGCCCATGTAATTGACTTCAATCCTCTATCCTTCGTACGATTATCCTTCGCGTCAATTGTCTTCGTTAATTTATCAGGATTCGTCTGATTGACAGCCAATGGTGCTAAGAAATCCAACTGCGCACATTCGATGATCAACTCATGGTAGCATGTATCAGTTGGGTCAATATCATTGATGAAGACTGGAAAACCTATACTGCTTGATGCTGTAAAATTGACAGTGCTTCTAATATCTCCAAGACAATCTTCCTTTTCTGCTTGCAAACTCCATGACGTTATGCCAACACCAAGTGGAGGAATATTTCCCCCGCCTGCAACCTGTTGCGTCTGAACCTTGCCTGCCTTCAAAACAGGCGAAGGTGAAAGAATGGTCAGATCTCGTCCCACCGTCAATGTAATAGACGTATTTGATGCTGATGTCGTGGGGCTTGCATTAAATGTGTACATCTCAAGATTAAACGGATTCGGCACCAAGTTAGGGTCTATCCATTTAATGCGATGCGGGTAAAAAACAACGGAGAAAAGTTGTCCGTGACACTCTTCAAATTCACCAGTACCATAGGAAGTACTTGCAATGATGGTTTCCTTATCTGTTGGAATATATGCAGGGTTGAATTCAAAAAGCATTGCCACATCAACATATTTCCCATTCGGCAAAGAAAAAGGCCAGCCCCATAATGACTGAATAAGATTATTCCAATCCCCGATCGTAATTTTTGTGGGTCGTGTAAGTCCGAAATTAAAATAGGAATTGTCTGTGTAGCCTTGCCCACCCAAGCCAGGATTGAATCTGGGTGAATTTGGAAGCGTATTTTCAAAAGCTATATAAAACCATGGAATATCTGCTGATGGAGAGCCTACCGCAAACTGTGCCCAATTCGGACGATAGCCATATCGCGTAAGGATCGGAGAGCCATCATTCGATACAACCTGGTTATCTAAAAGATATTGTACAGAAACTGCTGTCGGGGTAACATTGTGATTAATAGCCTTCCAACGATAGACGATCTGTACGCTTTGCTCAAGTTTGACAGGCCAGTTTTCCTGGATCAGATCAACCCCCTCTTTATTGTACCACACACAACGTACCGTGTCGCCGACTTTCGTTAGAACGCCATCTGATAATAATGATGTGTTTGCAGGAAATGGCGCAAGCCCGATGTCATTATTGGTATAATACTTCGTACCATTAACCTGAAACGTGACAAATGACTTGTCAGCATAACTCAGTGTCGGGTCGAGGTTGGTTCCAGGCCAGATCTTGACGGTGACAAGTCCCGTACCTGGCTTGATAATTGCGACACATCCATTTTCTTTACCATTTCTCGTGGCAGGTTTACCTGTTGTCTTTGGAAGTCCACCTTGCGCCAGAGCATCGGAAACAGGGAAAAGCATTGATATTAATGCACATAGAGCGACCGAGAGCATGACGCTCTTTGCACATCGGGTCGGGGGTACCATAGGTTTACACATAAAAAATGCTACCTTATATATAGGATACGAAGAGAAGTTGTTACCGCGCTTTCAGGGGAAGTCTGCAATATGAACCCATTCAGGCTCATAAAACGTGCCGTCACAAGGAAAACGATTGAGACACATCAAAGTTACAAACAGGTGCCAAAGAAAAAACACCCATAAAACACCACACTACTCCAGAATATATTTCAATCCAACGGTCAACATGAGCTGGGAAATTTTCCAGTCCGTTGTCTTGACATCATTACTGATATTGGTAAAAGGAAGCTCATACTGCACCATTGGTGAGAACAGAGCCTTATCGCCGATAGGAATATCATATCCGCCACCGAGAATAACCGAAAATCTTGTAGAGGCGGCATCCTTGATCTCGCCATCCTGCAACGTCTCCTCACGTGTGCCGTTACCAAAACGGACGTTCGTAAGGATAGAGCCATCATTGATGAGCTTTACATCAGAGGATGTCAACTCACGAGTATGCGTGAAATGGCTGGATAAGAGAAATCCGATCCCTGCATTCAGAGCAACGAACGGTCCACCGCGAAAGAATTGATACCGAACGCCGGGCATGATCATCAAGTACGTCGCTTTGACGGCACCATGACGGTTAAACTGAATTGATCCTGAGGTGATCGAATCTGCCGGAGTCTCGAACTGGATCGTTGCCGTATCTACGATCTGCACATCAATAGCATTCGATAGCATCGAAACACCTGCTTTGAAGGTGATCGCCCAATCGTAATTCAGTGGGAGTTCAAAAACGAGATTGCCCAAAAATCCTGTTCCCTTACCATCGAGGAATGTACATCCGCAATCAGCGACGAAACTTCCCGATTGCCTTTGCAAGCCCAAGCCCAGCTCCACACCTACACGTGCAGGCGGTGCGCCAGGACCGAAGAGATCTCCTCGGCTAAGGATCTGCGCAGAGACAGGGCGGGGTGCTCCCCACAGAAGAACGACGAATAACGAGGCGATGAGTATAGTTCTTTTCATTCGGAGTTGCTTCAAATTCCTGTTACTGTTTACCGACAATTCGTATTTCCACGCGACGATTCTTCGCACGTGCGTCATCGGACGTACCGATCACAAGCGGAGCCGACATACCAAATCCCTTCACAATTGAGAGCTGATCGCGTGGCACACCCTGCAACATTAAATAATCCTGCACTGCCTTTGCACGCTGTTCAGAGAGAATGTCATTGAGTTTTTCTGTACCTTGATCATCCGTATAACCGAATACTTCGAGCTTCACGTATGGATTATCTTTTACTTGCTGGATGAAACGTGGGAGCTTATCTAACTGATTTGGCTTGAGATCGTATTTTGCCAGATCAAAGAATACCATGACCGCATCAATAGCTGATGGATCCATGCGTATTTCCTTCTCATAGCGAATAAGTGCTTCGCGCTTGAGCGGTATCTGGAATTCTGATTTATATGGTTGGTAATCCGCACCTGCATCTGCGCTAATGCGGTACTTCACGAATACCTTCGCATCAAACTCAAAAGCGGAGCCATTCGAGTTCGGGTTCACATCCACTTTTTGCGAATTGCTCGCATTGCCATTTGCATCAAGCTCTTCGAGCGTCACCGTTGCGGCGATCATCTTCTTTGAGAGCACATTCGATACATGCCCGAATATCTTTGCCTTTGCAGGAATAAGCTTTATATCTTCGGAAAAACCTTCTTCGCTAAATGCAACGGGAGCTTGTATCTCTATCGTACCATTTTGGTAACCATCGGCACCCGCATTGACGCGGATCATCTTGCCTATCGGCGCCATTGTCGCAAAGTTGCGGTTGGAGCCGGTATTGCCGAGTCTCTCACCCGAACCTGAAACTTCTATCGTTACATCAGGTTCGCTTCTAACGGGTTGACCCGTCTCGGCATCAAGCACCTGACCACGGAAAGCGATCGTCTTCGGACGTGGTTTTTCGGGATTGGGGGAAATGCGATACATATCCATACCACCCGCACCGCCTTTGCGGTCGCTCGAAAGATAGAGTGCATCTTCATGCGGCGGGATCGAAAAGAACAGCTCGTTCGCTTCGCTATTAACCGAAGGTCCTAAGTTCTTCGGGACTGACCATGAGTTATCACCCGTGCGGTAGGTCGTATATATATCGAAGCCGCCTTGTCCGCCGGATGCATCAGAGGCGAAGTACAGAGTTTGGTTATCAGAAGCGATCTGCGGAGAAAGCTCGTCACCGCTTGTGCAGAAGCTGAGTAGCGTCGGCGTGCTCCATTCCCCACCGGAATTCTTCGAGCACATATAGATGTCAATGCCGCCTGCGCCTTTTTTACGGTCACTTGCGAAAAACAGCAATTGCCCATCTTGCGAAAGACTTGGCTGACCGTCCCACCACTCGGAGTTCACCGTTTTGCCAAGAGGATGGATATTCGTCAGTTCGTTGCCAGAGATCTCTGCTTGATAAATATCGCAGGTCTTATCAATGCCGTCCTTGCGGTTGCAACATTGCAGAATGGCAGTCTTGCCATCCGAGGCGACCGAAAGTGCGCTGATATTCTCTTTTGAGGGAAGCTCAACGAAGAGTTCGGGGTCGCCCCATTCCGTTGGGGATTTCCGAGCCGAACGGTAGAGGCAAGCCTTGCCGCTGCGGTAACTCGTAAAATAGAGAGTATTCTCATCCGCCGACATCACAGGAGTGGCATCGTCCGCCTTGGAGTTCAGGTTCTGAAGGTTATCAGCATGAGTATCGGCAAAGCCACGCTCATGGGCGCGCTTGGATTGATCCTGCGCCGAAGACGTACCAATACAACATACAAGGACAAGACACGATGAGAGAATGCGTGAAAGCGTGCTGCGTATCGCCATTACTTATTGCTTACAGTTGCTTCGACTAAAAGTGAGAAAGACACGAACAGTGGGAAAACGTTTCGCCCTGCCCAAAGTTACAAATAATTCGTAGCCAGTATAAAACGCATCTATCCAAAAAGGGTTCGCGAATAGTGGAAAAGGTAGTGGCTCATTTAAAGGATAACGGTCATTCTGAACGCAACGGAGCGAAGTGAAGAATCCCCTGACGTCTTCTGAGAAATATCTACTGCTTCACAAATTTTCCCGTCACCACATCCTTCCACATTTGCAGGCGGAGGTAGAAGGTGCCTTGATATTCAGGAAGGAGTTGGAGATCGTAGTGATTCGCGCCTTGCTTTGCCGTGATGCTTTTCGTTGTGAGGGTATTTCCGAGTTCATCGAATAATTCTAACGATACTTCACCAGAAGATGGAAGGTTGTATTCTATCGCAACATCCTTCGTCGTTGGGTTAGGATGAATGCTCAGTTGAAGTGAATTTGTGCGGAGAAATTTCACGAGTGTACTATCACCGCAGAGGAATTGTAGGTTGAAATTCGATGTGTCGCTTGTCGCGGAAAGGGTGCATCGTTCGTAATCGGGGTCGAATGTGTTGAGTTTGACATCGCTGATGCGAAGGGGTGAGCTTGTCGAGTCACTCAGCATCACTTGAAACTTCAATCTCGCCGCGGCTATTGCAGGGGCGAGGCTCATGTTCGTGCCTGTGATGATAATGGGTTGGATGGTGTAGCGTCCTGATTTGCTTGCAGGCAGAAGAGCTACGGTTGCGCCAGAAATATCTGTCGTTGCTGTTATCCCATCAAGCACATCAGCGTTATAGGTCAGCGTGAAAGCGATCTCCGAGAGATTCTTATTGCTTATGGATTTATCAGGAGTAAGAAGTAGCTCGACTGGTGAGTTTGCTACTGCCATGACGGGAGAAAGCGATGAGTGAAAAGTTATCTCTTCCCGCTTTCCGCCACCTGTGCCGATAACTGTCATCACCGTATCGAAGGTATTGCCTTTGAGGTAATAGCGAAGATGGATATATGCTGTATCGGGGTTTGGGGTTTGCGGTTGATAATGAATATGGAGCGTATCGGTAACGATCTCTTTCGCTGTTGTAAAGGTTGGCAGGGTAAATGCCGACGAGCCTGTCTGATACACCGTATCAAGCCGTACCTTCTCGCCGTCGCAATGATTCACTGCCGCTATCATCACCGAAGTATCCTTCGCTCCACCACACGGAACAGAAAGCGTAAAGTCATCCCCAACCATCGTCGGCTTGTTAGGAGGAAGTTCGTAACGCCAGAGAGAATTAGGTTTGGGAGGGTCCGAACCTAATTGCATATCACCAACGAAAAGTATATTGTTCCGAAAGTAAAATCTAAATTCAGATCTTCCTAAAAGATCGGCAACTTTATGCCACGATTTGCCTTGGTCTGTCGATTCAAAAACACCTCTACGATCAACATTTGACGGAGAGCCTTGTACTCCACTTTGTACATAGAGATGGCAAAGATCACCTACTATGGTATTGGAAATCCCTATTTTTGGAAAGTTATATGTTGTGTCAAATGATGCGCCACCGTCATCAGAGCGTAGTATATTTCTACCAATAACGGTTGCTACATAAAAGATATTGCTATCTTTTATGGCTAAAGGCTGCCAAGAGTCCTCATATTTCTTACTTGTAGGTAACCATGTAATACCCCCATCTGTAGTGCGCGAGTAAAAGGGAGCGTTGGCAACGTTATCTCCTGCAACAGAAAGGCCAACCATACCATCAACAAAGTCAATACCGGTTTTTGCAGGACCTGGATAAGCTTGAGTTTCAATTACGGACCATGTGTCTCCTTCATCATTTGACGAATATCTTTTCCTAGATAGCCCCCCCCCATTTACTAAAAAAAGGTCAGTTGAATGATTATAGTAAGACCCATTAAAAACGTCAAAAAGATTTAATGAAAACCACGTTTTCCCACCATCTGTAGTTTTTTTAATAGAGTCTCCATCAAGAATACTTCCAGCAATTGGATAACCACCAACAGCCCAAGCTGTATCCTTATTTTTTATACTTAGACTTAAAAATTGTTTTTTCCACTTAGGTACTTTCTGCTCCCATGAAAAACCACCATCCGTCGTTCTGTAAACGATGGTGTTTGTATTATAGTCACCAACTAATGCGTAACCATATGTTGGCTTCGGAGTAGATTCGTCAAAACGTATTTCAATGACAGCAGACGAATCCAAATCCATCACTTTTAACCATTGCCCAAAACTCGTTTGGGTAATGGTTAAAAGCAATAACAGTATGAACTTTCTCTCGAATATTTTCATCGTCTCCCTACGACTTTAAACATGAAAGGTAAGTGTTCAGGGGCACAGAGATCTGTGTAGGTGAAAACATGAAAGACATTATTCTGTATTCTACTAACAATAATTGTATAGCAATGTGCAGACTCAGCACTGAAATCTGTTGATATCGTAGCAGTGATACTTGCTTGAGTTATTTTGTTGTTCGTATTTGGATCTGTTGATGATGGCCCGTTAGAGAGTGTAATGGTATAATATTTTTTGGTTCCATCCCATGCTATCTTGTCCACGCCATATGAGCTAAATGGGACAATATTTCCGCCAGTTGTTCCAGGCACATCCGCCCATGCAATCAAAAGATTATCCTGGTTAGTTTCACCATAGATAGCAGGGTCAGCTATAGCATTTGTATTATGACTCGCATTTACCGCTTCTTCAGCAAATCCG
>JBKJHR010000166.1:0-7523 GCA_046598695.1 Kapaibacterium sp. (SeqCode) | reverse complement strand
CGAACATTTAGCGTAGAAGTGTTAATTGCAGGTATCCCTGAAGGTGGGGGGCAAGGGAAATCGAAGAAAGAAGCGGAGCAATCAGCTGCGCAGTCTGCATTGGAGCATCTTGGCATTCTTACTCCGTCAATAGCAAGCACTGTGGCGGATTCACAATAACTATTGTTTGTATTGTACAAAGAGAGTTTATCGTACACGAAAGAAATATATGAGTCATTATTCGCATCCTGATATTTTTCAAGACCGCCATATCGGTCCAAACTTGGAAGAACAAGCGTTGATGCTTCAAGTCATCGGTACTGAATCGCTTGCGTCACTTATTGATGAGACGATCCCCAAGAAAATTCAATTCAAAAAGCCTCTGAAGCTCAAGAAAGCTACTTCCGAGACTGAATTTCTTGCTGAACTCCGAAAAATTGCGGATAAGAATAAAGTCTATAAATCCTATATTGGTATGGGATATTACGATACGGTCACACCTCCCGTGATCTTACGCAATGTCATGGAGAATCCTGGTTGGTATACCCAGTATACGCCATATCAAGCGGAGATTGCTCAAGGACGATTGGAGTCATTGCTGAATTTCCAAACTGTTGTTGTTGACTTGACGGCAATGCCAATTGCAAATGCCTCACTCCTTGATGAGGGCACTGCCGCCGCCGAAGCAATGCACATGATGTATGCACTTCGCGATGCCGATCTTGAGAAATCCAATGCGAATATTCTCTTTGTGGATGAACATTGTTTTCCCCAAACAATAGATATTCTTAAAACGCGAAGCGAACCGCTGGGAATAGAATTAGTTATCGGCAATCATAAGCACATTGCAAAAAACTGGGATGAAAAAATATTTGGTACGATCATTCAATACCCAAATGGAAATGGCTCAGTAGAGGATTACAAAGAGTTTACGCAAACCTGCCACGAACACAAAGCTCATGTTGCAGTTGGGACAGACTTAATGGCACTACTTCTTCTTACACCTCCTGGTGAATGGGGAGCAGATATCGTATTCGGTTCAGCACAACGTTTTGGTGTACCGATGGGATACGGTGGACCTCATGCCGCATTCTTTGCTACGAAAGAAGAATTTAAACGTCAACTGCCTGGACGTATTATTGGTGTTTCAGTTGATAGCTATGGTAATCGTGCCCTTCGGATGGCTCTACAAACCCGCGAACAACATATACGTCGTGATAAGGCAACGAGTAATATCTGCACAGCGCAAGCACTTCTTGCAAACATGACGGCTATGTATGCTGTTTATCATGGACCTCGCGTATTGAAAAAAATCACTCAACGTATTCATGGGCTGACCGCAACTTTATCGCACGCATTAAAGAATGCGCAGTTCGAGAATGTCAATGAGTTTTATTTTGATACACTCAAAGTTCACGTTGGTTCGGAGACAAAAGTAGAATACATCCGTAAGAAAGCTGAGAAAGCAAAGATCAACTTCCGATATTTTGACGATGCTGTTGGGATATCGCTTGATGAAACAAGCACATTCGATGATGTTAAGACAATCGCAGATATATTTGCGAATGCCCATGATATGAAAGAGGAGCATCTACATCTTGGGAAGATAGCAGATGGTAATCCTCGTGCGATTCCTGCATTTGCTGAGAGAACGAGTGCGTATCTCACTCATCCGATCTTTAATACGCATCACTCAGAGACGGAGATACTCCGTTACATGAAGATGCTTGAGAATAAGGACCTTTCTCTTGCACATTCGATGATTCCGCTCGGCTCATGCACGATGAAGCTCAATGCTACGGCAGAGATGATACCGGTAACATGGCAAGAGTTCGGTGGTATTCATCCGTTTGCACCGCTCGATCAGACGAAGGGTTACCAAAAAGTATTCAAACTGCTCGAAGATGCACTCTGCCAGATCACAGGCTTTGATGCTGTTTCTTTGCAGCCTAATGCTGGAGCGCAGGGAGAGTATGCCGGATTACTTGCGATTCGTGAGTATCATAAATCACGTGGGGAATCGGCACGAAATATCATCATTATCCCTGCATCTGCACACGGTACGAACCCAGCAAGTGCAGTGATGGCAGGCTATAAAGTAATTGTTTCGAAGACTGATGAGAAGGGAAACATTGACGTTGCTGATCTGAGAGCAAAAGCCGATGAACATAGTAAGGATTTAGCAGGCTTAATGGTAACATATCCTTCGACACATGGTGTGTTTGAGGAATCCATCGTTGAGGTTTGCGAGATCATTCACTCGCACGGCGGACAAGTCTATATGGATGGTGCGAACATGAATGCGCAAGTGGGCTTGACAAGTCCGCATAATATCGGCGCGGATGTCTGCCATTTGAATCTACACAAGACCTTCTGTATCCCTCACGGCGGCGGCGGTCCTGGAATGGGCCCAATTGCTGTTGCGAAACACCTTAAAGATTTCTTACCTGGGCATTCCGTCATTCATCTCGAAGGGAAACACAAACTACACGCTGTCTCTGCTGCGCCATGGGGAAGTGCAAGTATTCTGCTGATCTCATGGGCATATATATCTATGATGGGTGGAGAAGGGTTGACGGATGCGACGAAGATAGCGATCTTGAATGCGAATTATATCAAAGCCCGTCTAGAAAAACATTTTCCTATTCTCTACCAAGGGGCACATGGAAGATGTGCTCACGAAATGATCGTGGATATGAGAGGTTTTAAGCTGACTGCTGGAATTGAAGTTGAAGATATAGCAAAACGTTTGATTGATTACGGCTTCCATGCACCGACCGTTTCTTTCCCCGTTGCTGGTACATTAATGATCGAACCGACAGAGAGTGAGTCTTTACATGAGCTTGATCGCTTCTGTGATGCAATGATCTCTATTAAGAAGGAAATTGATGAGGTTGCAAATGGAGAAGCAGATAAGCATGACAATGTCTTGAAGAATTCTCCTCATACAGCACTTCATGTGATCGCTGATGAATGGGAACATCCCTACTCACGAATGAAAGCCGCCTACCCCAATCATTGGGTAAAGGAGAATAAGTTTTGGTCGCCTGTCGGCCGCTTGAATGGAGCCTATGGTGATAGGAATCTTGTATGCAGTTGCCCTCCAATAGAGGAATATGCAGAGCAAGAAGTGGCTGTGTAACGTACGATGAAATGAACATTGAAATTCTTCCGGTGCAAGAAACTAGTCACTCTTCAGAGAAAAGTATTTTAACTCTTCCACTTGATAAATCTATATTTCATCGTATCCTTATAATAGGCTCACTGACTGAATCAAAAATAACGATTCCTATACACACTCCGATTGCAGAAGATGTGCAGTCAACAATCAATGCACTCGGACAGTTAGGAGTGAAGATTGAAATCCATGCGACTTCAATCACTATTTGGGGTATAGGTCTCTATGGCTTTCAAAAACCATCTTTGCCAATTGATTGCGGAAATAGCGGGACAACAGTGCGCCTCCTTATGGGTATTCTTGCAGCACAGCCATTTTCAAGTACATTGATAGGTGACACCTCTCTCTCCCAACGTCCCATGAAACGTCTTGCCGAGATACTGAATAATGATCTTGGTGCTGATATTCAAACCTCCGAAAATGGAGGGATGCCTGTTGTAATAAATGGTAAAAAGCTGAAAGGTGCAAACACTGCTCTTGCCGTTTCATCCGCACAAATGAAATCGGCAGTGTTGCTTGCAGGTTTATACACAGATAAGAACGTCACTGTTACAGAACCATCGCCAAGCCGTGACCATACTGAGAGAATGCTCGAAGCATTTGGTTCGTCTTTGCAGGGCATACCAAGTGAATGTATATATGAGATTCCCGGAGATATTTCTGCTGCAGCATTTTTGATTGTTGCCGCTATCATGCTCAAGAAAAGAATTATATTGAAAAGCTTGGGACTAAACCCAACTCGCATTCGCTATCTTGATATTCTTTCCGAATGCGGGTTACGATATATTATTACAAATAGACGAACAGGATTTGGTGAGGAAAGAGGTGACGTTGAGATCGATGGAATGAGTGATGTAGATATTTCTCGTCATCAATTTACACTTGAAGATATTCCTCTTGTTATTGATGAGATACCAATTCTTGCAGTTCTTGCCGCATTTAGTAATGGAACGGCGACAATTCGTCATGCCGAAGAACTCCGAAAAAAGGAAGGCGATAGAATTACACTTATTACCGAAAATCTTCGCTCGTTTGGAGCCAATATCGAAGAGCACAACGATGGTTTTACCATTGTAGGAAATTACAAATGGAGACCGAGCGGGGGAATAGTCAATCATGGTGGAGATCACCGAATTGCGATGGCATTTGCCGTGATGGCACTTCGTGCAAGTGATACCGTAACCATTCCGGATGCTAATGTTGTTTCTATCTCATTCCCGACATTTTCTGTTGTGCTCGCACAACTTGCAGGGAGAGAACGTGTTACCTAAAACTAGCATTGTATGCCCACACTGAAAGCCGCATTACTTGGCAAGGACATTTCTCATAGCATATCGCCCGATGTTCATCGTGCTCTCTTTCCCCTCCTTTCCCAAAGGTATGCCACGCAGTTTTCGGATATTGATTATTCGCTTGTCGAATGTACCGAGACGTGTGATCTTGCCGATTGGGTAAAGAAAGCGGAGACGAATGGATTTATTGGTGCGAACATTACTGCCCCCTACAAAACTGATGCATATCGTTTAGCTGAGTATCACGTTGGGGTTTCATCTTCTCTCGGATCGGGAAATACACTTAGTTTTCAAAATCATTCTACTTCAATTCTTTCTACTGATGGCGCAGGTCTTCTTTCTGCATTACTTCGAGATCATCCTGAATTCAGTCTCGAACGCTACCACTTAATTTGTCTCGGGGCAGGTGCTGCGGCTAAGGCATCGCTGTATGCGCTATGTACACGCTGGATGCCGAAATCATTGACGATCGTTAATCGCTCGCGTGATGCAGCGGAGGGGTTGGCAGAGTTTTGTATTGCCGAAGCTCCGGGACCCTCAGTCAGAGTTCAAACCATCAATGAATTCTTATATGACGATACTGTGACAAAATATCGCCTAGTATTGCAAGCTACTCCGATCGGTAGCATCACTCATCCCGGAAATCTCTCTACTGGATTCACTTGGCATGAGACGGACTTTGCTATTGATTTACTTTATAATCCGTTTCACACGCCATTTATCAAAGCAGCACATGATATTGGAGCCAAGACACAATCGGGACTTGGTATGCTCATCGAACAAGCTGCATTTGCACAAGCATATTGGATGACAGGCATTATGCCTGATCGTTCGGCACTTTCCGATGAAGAGTATTCCGATCTGAAGATCACTCTTAGTAAACTCTTGAAATAATGTCAAGACTTCGCTATTTTACGGCAGGTGAGTCCCATGGGGAGATGCTTGTTGGTATTCTCGACGGAATGCCTGCGGGTTTACCTCTCATTAGTGAACGTGATATTGACCCTATCTTGAAGGCGCGACAAAGTGGTTATGGGAGATCACGTCGTCAGCAAATAGAAAATGATTGTGCAAAGATTGTCTCCGGTGTTAGATTTGGAATCACGACAGGGGCACCGATTGCGGTACTCATTGAAAACAAAGATTGGAAAAACTGGTCAGATAAGATGTCGGTTGCGGGTGAACCGACTGATGACCTCAAGCGAATCACAATCCCTCGTCCTGGTCATGTAGATTACGCAGGGGGAGTAAAGTATGGACATACGAGTGATCTTCGCAATGCCTATGACAGAGCAAGTGCCAGAGAAACCGCAATGCGTGTTGCCATAGGAGCAATTGCTGGCCAATTACTGAATGAACTTGCTATCACTTCACTATCTTATGTACATTCGATAGGGAGCATTCAGGCAAAACATATAGAAGAATCACAGATCAACTCCTCTAAAGAAGTGATTCAGAATTCCCAACTTCGCACTACAGACATTGAAGCTGAATCAAGAATGATTCTCCTGATAGATGAAGCAAAGGAAAAAGGAGATACACTTGGTGGTGTAGTTGAAACGCTCTTTTACGGAATGCCCATTGGAATTGGAAGCCAAATGCAATGGGATAGAAAACTTGATGCGCAGATCGCACAAGCTGTGATGAGCATTCAAGCCGTCAAATCTTTTGAGATAGGTGGTGGACGTAAACTTGCGGATGAGTTTGGCTCAGAATGCCACGATGACTTCGAGATTCGAGATAGTAACGTTCATCATACATCCAATAACTCAGGTGGTATCGAAGGTGGTATATCTAATGGAGAACCTATCCTCGTTCGTGCTGCAATGAAGCCGATCTCCACACTCATGCAACCGTTGCAATCTTTCGATTTTGCTTCGGGAGAAGTGATGGATGCACATATTGAACGTAGCGATGTCTGTGCCGTTCCTGCGCTTTCGGTTATAGTAGAGAACGTTGTCGCACTTACTCTTGCAGATGCCATTCTTGATACGTTGGGTGGGGATACCTTACAAGAGCTGAAAGAGCGAATGAACTCCAAACGTACATCCTATACATTACCTAAATGACGTGGCGAGGTAAACATATTTATTTAGTAGGTCTTCCCGGGGCAGGAAAAACCTCTATCGGCAGAGAACTCGTTTTATTGCTTGCGAAAAGCAATTATACATTTATTGACATTGATGAGGAAATAATAAAGCGAGCAGGTAAATCTATTTCGGCAATTTTTGCTGAGCCAAACGGTGTGGCGCATTTCCGCGATCTCGAAACAAATGTGCTTCTTGATATTGCGAGTCGAGCATTCGACCACGAGCCGTACGTCGTTTCAACGGGAGGAGGCACACCGCTCCGTTCGATCAATCGCGCATTGATGCGTGGATCTGGAGTAACTGTGTGGGTTGATGTGACGATCAAACAAGCGTCGAAGAATGTGCTTGTGAGTTTATTGCAAGGCGAGACGCGTCCGTTATTACTCTCATCGAGTACGGAGGAGCTAACGGAGAAGCTTCGTGCATTCCATACGGAACGTCGCCCGTTCTATGAACAATCAACGCTACACTTTGTCACGCGAAGCCCTCGTGGGGACGAAAGGACTCCCTCGGAATTAGCTTCAGAGATGCTTCAGGCTTTGGAGCAAATGTCACGCAAGATATTACTTCGACCACGTTTCGAAATGTTTCCCGTTCGGTCTGCACTGGGTGACTACCCAGTCACAATAGGCAGCGGTATTGCCGCACGGGAATTAGCATTTGCAATACGTGATATGGATGCGCGGAAAGTTGTCGTTATTACCGACGAGAATGTACAGAAGCTGCATGCCGCGAAATTCTATGAGAACGTTTTGAAGGAATATCGCAAGAGTATTGATCTGCATCAGATCGTTCTTTCTCCCGGTGAGAGTAATAAAAATCAGAAAACACTTTTCGAGCTTCTCGACTCATTCGCTAACCTTGGGCTTCGTCGAAAGAGCGACCTGATAGTCACGCTTGGTGGTGGAGTTATCAGTGATATCGGCGCACTTGCAGCAAGTGTATACCAACGAGGCATTCCAGTCATTCATGTCCCTACTACAC
>JBKJHR010000054.1:0-15511 GCA_046598695.1 Kapaibacterium sp. (SeqCode) | reverse complement strand
GATCTTGAATTGGGCAACATGGATCGGCGGAATCGTTTGTTTATTCTTGGGTATCAAGCAAAAGAAAGAGATGGATCCCGCTGATTTCACCTTTGGTAGAGGCTGGGTCGAAGGCTTTCTTATTTCTATTGCCTCAGGTTTATTCATCGGTTTGTGGACTTTTATCCTCTTCAGCTACATCAACCCAGAGGCTATTGACCTTATCCGTCAGGCAAGTTTTGCAGAGATGGCGAAGACGCAACCACAGAACATCGAACAAGCTCGGGGTATGATGGAGCTTATGATCTCTCCGACAGGCTTCTCCACATTGATGTTCCTCGGATATACCGTTGGTGGGATGGGGCTTTCTCTTATCGTCGCTGCCGTTGTGAACTCGATGGGTGGAGGACAGAATAAGTCAGGGGAAATGGCGAATGCCTAAAATGTGATATGTATCTTACTGTCATTGCGAGGAACAAGTTCCTCGCAATGACATGACGGACTCCAATTCGACAAAACCTTGTCACTCACCATTTGCCTTTGGTGTTGATGAAACTATGAAACGATACTTGCCTATCCTTGCGATTATTCTTTTGGTCTCTTCGGCGTATGCTCAAGATCCCAAGATCGATAGATTTCTCAATGTCGCCAAGCGTATTGGCGAGAAGTTCAACGAGAATAATTACCGGCCTATCATCGAAAAGGAATTCGATGCCAACATGAAGAAGGCGCTCCCCTTCAACGTTCTCCAACCACTCTTAGATGAGATCAGAGCCGCTATCGGAGCCATTACCAGAATGGGCAGACCACAGATCGTAAGTGCTGATGTTGCCGTGATCCCAGTTGAGTTTGAAAAAGGTGTGCTTGATATGCAACTTGCCTTGAATGCAAGTGACAAGGTCATCGGTATAATATTCAAGGAGCATACGCCGCCACTTCGTTTGCCCGAGAAGAATGAGACGAAGCTAACACTTCCTTTCAAAGGCGAGTGGTTTGTCCTTTGGGGTGGTGATACGAAAGATTTGAACTACCACGTTGATGTACAAAATCAGAACCATGCTTTCGATATAGCAAAGCTCGGTCCCGATGGACGGCGATACAAAACCGAAGGAAAAACCAATGAAGACTACTGGGCATTTGGACAAGAGATCCTCTCGCCTGGTGATGGTATCGTGACTGAAGCAATAGAAGGCGTTCGTGATAATGCGATCGGTTCATTGAACCAGTATTCAGCTGTTGGCAATTGTATTATTATCATGCACTCGGATAGCGAGTATTCCGTCATTGCACACTTAAAGCAAGGAAGTACGAAAGTGAAGAAGGGCGATAAAGTATCGCGTGGGCAACTGCTCGGTCTGTGTGGTAATTCAGGAAACTCGAGCGAGCCGCATCTCCATTATCATTTAGAAAACTCGCCTATCATGCAAATTGCGACCGGAATAAAAGTCTATTTTGATGATATTGTCTTAAAGAATATCCCTGAAGGGAAGATCCAACCCAACCGCTTCTCGCCAATAAAAGGTGATGTGATCTATACAAAAAAATAATGGGGTTGTAGCGGGCATTCAGCGAAATTGCTGTAAATAATTTCATCCTATGTGACTCTAATCTCTCGTAACTTTGTTACGAGACCTTCATACTTTTTACCTTCAGTCAGCACATGGGAAGTCGTTTGTTCAATCGCATTGTTTTTCTATTTGTCGTATTCTGTTGCAGTGTCTCGATCGCACAGCCGCCAATACTCTACACCGAAACGCATCTGCAAGAGCCGGGTTCTGCTCCCCGTGAGCATAACTTCTCGCAAGAGCGTATGAAGGTCGAAGTTTCTTTCGATTGCCCGAAAGGAATGGTCTTCGGCAAGGTAACGCATTATCTTTCTGCCTCGCAAGATAAGGTTGACTCCCTCTATTTTGATGCCGTGAAGATCACCATCAAAAGTGCAGAGCTCAATGGCAAGCCTGTTCGCTTCGTCTCAACAGATAATAATGTTATCATTTATCCAAGCCAAGCATTGAAGCTCGGTGCGAAGGATAGCGTGACATTTGTGTATGAATGCCGCCCACGACGCGGTATTTATTTCATTGGCTGGAATGACCCAAAGAACATGAGCCACAAACAGATCTGGACGCAAGGTGAAGGCACTGATAATCGCTTTTGGATCCCAATGTATGATGATTGGAATAACAAGTGCATCACGGAGACGGTCGTGAAGTTTGATAAGGAATATAAAGTCCTCTCCAACGGAGCGAAGATTTCGGAAAAAGATAATAGCGATGGCACAAAAACGTGGCATTACAAAATGCAACATCGCCATTCACCATATCTCATCATGCTTGGTATTGGTAAGTATGCAATCGAAGAAAGAAAGACCAAAGCAGGAGTACCTGTTCATCTTTGGTACTACCCTGAATTCCCTGAACAAGCAGAGCCAACCTATCGCTACTCAACGGAGTGTATTGATTTCGTTGCGAATTGGACGGGCATTCCGTATCCATGGGAATCGTATTCACAAATTCCCGTGCAAGATTTTATTTACGGAGCGATGGAGAACACCACTGCGACGATCTATGGCGATTTCTTCTTAACCGATAAGCGTGGCTTTATTGATCGTAGTTACGTCGGTGTGAATGTACATGAATTAACGCACCAATGGTTTGGCGATCTTATCACTATTCGTGTTGGACCAGAAATGTGGCTCCATGAAAGTCATGCGACGTTCTTCCCAAAACTTTTCACTCGTGATTTCTTCGGGCAAGATGCATACGAATGGAATCGCCGCGGTGAACAGAATGGACTTCTCGCCGCAAATGATGGTGACCGCTATCCCATTGTGCACCCGAAGAATGGAACAGCACGCGTCTATGGTGGCGGCTCGGCTGTGATCGACATGATGCTCTATACTTTTGGAGAGGATGCGATGAAGCGCGTGTATCATCACTATCTTTCACATCACATGTATTCAAACGTAGAGTCAAATGATCTCTACCAGTCTTTTCAAGATACACTTGGTATCTCGCCTGACTGGTTCTTTGACCAATGGTTATATCGCGGTGGTTACCCTGTCTATGATGTGAAGTATCAAGACGTAACAAATAGCGGCAAACGCCAAACACAGGTGACTGTAACGCAGACGCAGCATATTGATGAACTTACGAAGCTCTTCAAAATGCCGATCGTCTTTGAAGTACACTACACTGATGGCTCAAAAGATGAAACACGTCAATGGATAGAGGATAAAACGCAAACGGTATCTATCCCGAATACCTCATCGAAGCAAGTTGCATACGTGCTCTTTGATCCGGCGGGGAATATCGTTAAGCGCGTAAACTTCAAGAAGACGTTCGAAGAGCTGAAAGCACAAGCATTAACGGCTTCACATATGATCGATCGCTATGATGCTATTGTTGCCTTGAAAACGGATTCGGTTCCTATGGATACGAAGCGTTCATTGCTCATTCAACTTTTTAACAAAGAGAAGTATTCAGCAACGCGCTCGGAGATCGTCTCGCAGCTTTCACAAGATAACTCAACTGAAGCACGAGCTATTATTCGCCGTGCCATAAAGGATACGACGCTTGAAGTCCGCAATGCAGCACTCAATGCATATCGTTATATACCGCAAGATCTCGAAGCAGATATGACACAGTACCTGATTGATTCATCGTACAACACGACGCTTACCGCTCTTGATAAACTATGTGAGAGCTTCCCACAAAATAAAGCGAAGTATCTTGAAGTTACGAAAAATGAAGTTGGTCTATCAAAGAAGGTACGCATCAAATGGCTTGAGATCAAAGCTGGAATGGGTGATAAAGCGGCATTGAAGGAGCTTGATGATTATACAAGCATCTCATACGAATTCGGCACCCGTCAAACGGCACTCGGTGCATTACAACGCCTCAATCACCTTGATGATGAATCCATCGCAAACATGATTGATGCTTATCTCAGCACAAATAACCGTCTTGCCGGAGTAGCGTATGGTACACTTAACTCATTCTACCAGCAAACAGCCTACCGCGACATGATGATGGCATACTACAAATCCAAAACATGGGAGCAGTGGCAGAAAGATATTTTGCAGAATGTGTTTAAATAACGTGTGATAGAAAATAAGAAAAGTGAATTACAAAAAAAAGGCTTATCGGAAGATAAGCCTTTTTTAAATACCTTTACATAGTTTTACACCTTCGGTCCGGCATTGCAGATCGCTTCTGCTGTGCCTTCGGCATATTTCTTGAAGTTCTCAGCGAAGCGCGATGCGAGGTTCTTTGCTTGTGCATCGTAGGCATCTTTATCGCTCCACGTATCACGCGGATTCAGGACTTCTACTGGGACGTTCGGTACTGATTGCGGAATGTGCAAGCCGAAGATCGGATCTTCTACCGTTGCAACGTTATCAAGCTCTCCTGCAAGTGCGGCATTGACCATTGCGCGAGTGTATGGCAAGTGCATACGCTTTCCTACGCCATACGCTCCACCCGTCCATCCTGTATTCACAAGCCAAATACTTGCGCCAACTGCATCGATCTTCTTTCCGAGAAGGTCTGCATATACATTTGGATGATGTACCATGAACGGCGCACCGAAGCATGTGGAGAAGTTCGGTTCAGGTTCGGTTACCCCACGCTCCGTGCCAGCAAGCTTAGCTGTATAGCCAGAGATGAAATGATACATTGCCTGTTCTTTTGTAAGTTTTGATATTGGTGGAAGAACGCCGAATGCATCTGCCGTCAAAAAGACGATCGTCTTCGGGTGCCCGCCAACACTTGGGAAAACGGCGTTAGAAATATATTCGAGGGGGTAGGCTGCGCGAGTATTCTCTGTTTTTGATGTATCATCATAATCAGGAGTACCGTCGGCTTTGAGCACAACGTTTTCTAAGACCGTACCGCGTCTGATCGCACCCCAAATTTCCGGCTCATTCTCTTTCGAGAGCTTTACCGTTTTTGCGTAGCAACCACCTTCAAAGTTGAAAGTGCCTTTATCGCTCCAACCATGTTCATCGTCGCCGATGAGTCTGCGCTTCGGATCAGCAGAGAGCGTCGTCTTGCCCGTACCAGAAAGACCGAAGAAAAGAGCCGTATCACCTGCTTCGCCGATATTCGCCGAGCAGTGCATGGACATCACACCTTTGAGCGGGAGCAAATAATTGAGTGTCGTGAAGATGGACTTCTTCATTTCGCCGGCATACTCCGTGCCACCGATGAGGATGATTCCTTTTTCGAGATTCAAGATGATGAACGTCTCGCTATTGGTGCCGTCCGTTGCTGGGTCAGCTTTCACTGACGGAATATCAATGATCGTGAATTGCGCATTATGATCGGCAAGTTCATTTGCCGATGGGCGAATGAAAAGATTTTGGCAGAAAAGGTTATGCCATGCATACTCATTGATGACGCGTACATTCAAGCGATACTCTGGGTCAGCACCAGCGAAGAGATCAGAGACAAATAGCTCTTTCTCATTCATCGCTGCTTTCATTTTCGCGTAAAGCTTATCGAAATTTTCTTGCGAGATGTCACGGTTTACCGTACCCCACCATACATGCTGTTCGCTATCGGCATGACGGACGACAAATTTATCCTTCGGAGAACGACCCGTGAACTTGCCTGTCGAGACAACGAGTGCTTCATTGGATGCAAGCGTGCCTTCGCCTCGGGAAAGAGCCTCAGCGTAAAGCTCCTCGGCTGTGAGATTAAAATTAATTTTACTATGCGAAATACCGTGCTCTTTGAGCAAACCGGAAAGTTGATTTGGTGTTGACATAAAAAAGCTTTCAAGAAATAGTGCAGAAGGTGTCTATATCTCCCGCAATGTATATTGTAGATAAATCCTAACAATATGGGCAGCATTCTTGCTCCGTTTATTTTACAACACGGGTATCTCATGAAACTATTCAATCTTATACCACATTCAATGGGGTCTCGAAAATACTATATGAATAAACATCTAGCATCACGTATTGTGGTCTCTGCATTGCTCTCGTTTTTTTCTTCGATAAGCCCTGCACAGTCCTTGCAAAGTACGTCAGGCACACCGCTTGTTTCAAAGTGTGATTATTGCATTGCCTCAGAGGGCATTTCCCCGATCGATGCAGGATCATCGGGTGTGCGGTATGATTTTCGGTATTTACGCGATCAGGACATCTTCCAAGATGGGAAGAAAATTGGTAACGATCATGGCGATATGGAAACGTATGTTACACATCAACTTTCTTTCTACTATCAGATAGATAATGCCTTCAGCGTGATGCTTCACGTCCCTTTTGCCTCCCGTTCCGAATCGGGCGAGGGGACGCCGCCGCGCCTGGTAGATACTGCTAGGACAGTCGCGAAACAAACCTCGCAACATCACCTTGAAGACCACCCCTATGCCAATATCATTAATGGATTATCAGATGTCATACTCATGGCGCGATATAAGATCATCAATGAGAAGGAAGCACCATTTTTTCTTTGTGCAACTGCCGGGGTAAAGCTACCAACAGGCTCGACAGATTCAAGAGATATTGACAATAACTACCTCAATCCACACATGCAACTTGGCACTGGTTCTGTTGATCCTTTGCTGGGCTTGAGTGCGATGTATGGTGTGAATGATTATTCTCTTTCTGCAGCGCTTCTCGTGGCCCTTCCCAGCAAAGGTGTTAGGGACTATCAATTTGGCACAAATCTGAATTACGATCTCACCTTTCGTTATAATCTAATACAAATGGGAGCGGTCTCCACACTTTTTGCATCAATTGGTATGAATGGTGAGTGGCACGGTAGAGAAAAACAAAGTGGCAGTGAAGTCGCGAATACAGGTGGCAATACAACATACATTGCTCCTGGATTGCAATTCCTTGTTACAACAGCACTGTCGTTGGAAGCAAGCTATCAATATCCATTCATCCATTCTCTCATCGGCAAGCAGCTTGGCGAGACCTATCGCTTTTCCGGCGGTATCCAGTACGTATTTTAGAACGTTGCACGCACGCTGAGAAGTACACTGCGAGGATACTCATTATAACCATCCCAAAAATCTCCTGCGGAGCCAAAGATATTCTCAGCGCGAAGTGTGATCGCTGCATTTGATGCGAGTGGATAGTGCAATTCAGCATTGATAAATGTAAGCGAACGATCCTTCCTGCCGATAGAGACAAATTCTAATCGTGGCAGAAGTTTCTCCGACAGAGAGCGAAACGTCCAAGATGCTTCAGTGCGAAATGTTGGCTCATATTGTAATGCCTTATCATTTGTGGCATCTGTAGCCGAAGTAAAATGAAGTGTTGCAGATAATTCGTCATGTGCAAAGAACAGGAGATTTGCACCAAGCTCTGCCTCGATACGTCTGGTATCTGATGGATGAGTAATGAAGAGTGAACGACCTGTTAGCGAGTCAGTGATCTTGTCAAAGATAACTTCATTCTTACGAGTGATGAACCGTACCTCACCTCTGATCTTATCGGATAATGACAGGAAATAACTTGTGAATGCTTGGATATTCAGCTCATCTGTTGAGACAAATCTCGGGTCATGTTGTACCGAAGTCCTCTGAAAAGCATAAAAAAGATTTGTATGTGATAATGATGAAAGAGTATTGATATTTTCTTCTGGTGCGAATGCCGCACCGATAGTAAATTCATCTGTCGGTCTGAATATAAGTTTAGCGATCGGAAGAATACTTGTCCGTGAACTAGATATATCAGCCGCTCCAGCAACTTTCGCACCAAGTGCCCATTCAAACGGAGCGATGTCATTGTAATGGTAAAGTGCATCAATTCTCCACAATGAAAGTGAAGAAGAGGAGTCATTGAATGCTCCTGCTCCTTTTAATGACAATCCAAATTCTACTCTCTTGCTGCTATCTGAAACGTCTTTTATAAAGCGCAGCCCAACAGCACCGCATTGCTCAGAATGAGGTGTGCCTGCTTCATCATGAAATATATTTACATCTGCTTTTGATTCTAATCTCAGTTGTTTGGATTCACCAACGGTAAATTGAAGAGCAATATCATTACTTGCACGTGAGCGTGAAGAGCTGTCTGTTCTTGTGATAAACAAACGGCTGATAGACGCTGACGTTGCATTGAATGAAAGATGCGGAAGGATACTGGAAACGATATCATCGGATGGAAAAAGTATATTTCCTTTTGCGCCGACACGGATAAGCGACTTCAATGCACTTGCGTCACCAATACGGTTGAGGTAATTTCCAAAGACAGTAATGCTGATTTTATCGGATGAAATGGGCATCCATTCAGCTCTCACAGATGGTGCTGAAGGAGCGCCAACACCTGCATCAATGAAGAATCGTTTCGTCTCCCGTGGTGTGATCGGTAATGGAAGAGGGAGCACATCGAAATACGGAAGAAGCTCGCGGCTCACAGGTTCGATGTGTGAATAAATTGTGGTGTCAAAAAGGACCGTCTTACGTTGAGTCTCTACGAGAATATCTGGAGGATATTTGAAGCGTCCACCATTAGGTGTTGTTTCATATTCGGGGAGTTCAGCAAGCATAGAGTCCAGCAATTCCTTATGCGAAAGCGAAACAGATGAATCGATCATTACCACTGCTGAATCTTGTACCTTCGTTGAATCAAGCTCTTGCATGGATGTATCACGAATGCTTTGTGAGATGCGTGTTTGCGCCTTTACTGTATCGGTAAAGCTCACAATACGTGGAGCCTTGCCACCACGAAGCTTGAGTTCGCGTTGAAGCGAAGGAGGAAGTGCGCGCTCACGAGGAGGGGCAGTCTGCGCAAATAGATTTCCCGCAAAAAGAAGAAGGAAAAAAGTAAGCATCAATTTCATCGTTGCTTTCCTTTCTTCTTTTTCTTTGGAGAAAGTTGCTCGATGAGCGATAGTGCTTTCTCGCGATATGTCCGAATAAGAGTTCTATTGCTTGCAGCAGATCGAAGTAATACTTTCGCTTTTGCTTTATCACCACTTGCGATGAGCATCTCTGCCGATCCCATCATTGAGCGACCATATTGATCTTCAGTTCTCTCACTCTGTGCTCGTGCGGCATCGTATTCACCGAGAGCTTTCTTTACCGAACCACTTCGGCGATAGATCGTCGCGATCTCAATGTGTGTTTCGCTTGCGCGTCCACTCCCTTTATGCGCCATGGCGATCTTATCCAACTTAGCAATTGCTTCAGTTTGTTTCCCGCTTTCGAGCAATATATCAGCTGCTCTCTGTTGTGCTTCAGCACCAACTGATGTTTCGATGAGATAGCGGCGCGTTAGTTCATCATAGATCTTCAACGCAGAATCGGGATTATCAAGAGTAGTCTTCACAAATCCGCCATACATTAGCATCGCCCCCGGCGCGGCATCGCTCGAATAGCGGTCGAGCGAGAATGCTTGTGTATAATACTCTGCTGTTTTTGCGAGATGATTGGCTGCTTTCTCTATACGTGCAAGTTCAACATACACAAATGAAGAGGCATCAGAATATGGATATTGCGTGATGACATCATTATATTTCGCCATTCCACTTTCCGTATTACCAGAGGAGATCAATGCCTTCCCCAATAGATACATGGATTGAGGGCGAAGAGGGTCTTTGGGATATTTATCTGCAAAAAGATCGAATGTAACGGTCGCATCTTTAGGTTTATTAGCAGCGAGTTGGAGTTCACCCTTGCGCAGCAGAAGTTTTGGTTGAAACGGAAGTGGTGAAGTATTTCGACGAATGAGTTGAGAATCGCACAATGCAATTGCCTCTATGTATTTTTTATTGCGTGCAAGAATTTCAATGGCATTAAAGAGTGCAGGCTCGAATTCCGATGAGCTTGAGTAACTCTTAACGATTTTCTTGTATGATAGAAGTGCCTTTGCATCATCGTCGCTATTCTCTGCTTCGCTTGCCGCAAGGTAAAGAGCCTTTGGTACATAGGCAGACTCCGGGTACTTTGTTGAAAGAGTTCTAATTGCCTCTTCAGCTTTATCGGTTTGCAAGATAGCGAATGCAGAAATAGCGAAGTTGAGGTAAGCTCTATCGAGAAGATCAGACTGTGGGTATTTTGTAATGATATAATTAAAGGCATTCATCGCAGAGCGTGAGCTATCCGAACGCATCCGCGCAAGACCGAGCTGGAACATGGCACGGGTCGTGAGGTATTTATTGAATGTCGGGCGATCAACTGCGAGGTTATAGATCTTCAATGCTTTCTTTATCTCTCCTGCGGCATACATTGCATCACCGCGGCGCGACAGCGCATCGTAGGCATAGCGCGTGATCGAATCCATCTCCAAAACCTTCTTGAAGGCAATGTCGGCATTGGTATACTCCCCATTGCGGAAGAGCGTCCAGGCGTAGCCATACTGCGCATCGATCTGCCGATCTGATTTGGGATATTCATCAAGAATTTGCCGGAAACAATCACGAGCTTGTGCGGCACTATCAACTCGAAGATATGCCCGTCCCAACCAAAAGAGAGCTTCTTCTCGTCCTCGTACATTCTTCGGGGCATTGCGAATATATTGCTCTAATTGATTCGATGCTTCAGCCCATGAACCAAGCGGGATCAGTGAAAGCCCTCGTTCGAGTTGTGCCATCAAGCGTAAAGCAGTATCTTTTTCCGTGAGATTTTCAAGAACAAAACGGAAGTACTCTGCTGCACGGGCAAAACTATTGCGGCGATAATGCATATCACCAAGCAAAAGCGAAGCATAAACTCCTGACGGTGTTCGGTGCATTCCCAGAGGAGCAAGGAGTGCTTCTGCTTGGAAAAGTCGTTCGCTTCGTGCTTCAACAAGAGCCAGATGATACCGAGCTTTATCAGAATAGATCGCACTTTCATCTTGCGCAAGTGTAGTTAATATCTTTCGTGCTTCGTCTGCCTTACCCATCCGTGAAAGTGCGATACCAGCATAGTAGCGTGCTCTGGTAGGATAATCCGAGTAGTAAACGGGAGCTGTTGAATAATCAAGGCGTTCAGGTGCAGAGGTGTCGCGCCGTGGTGCATACGCAGAAGACTCTTCAAAGAAATGGTCTCCATATCTACCTGCATCGCGGAGTGTACCATAGGTCATACCGTTTGATCTCAAACGAAGCGAATCACTTGATGCGAGAGCGAGGAATCCGGTTGCTGCTTCGCTAAATGATTCTGAGATCAACTGCGCCCATGCCTTCTCAAATCTGATCGCATCAACAAGGTAGGAACGTTCGTTCGCATATCGTTTGGTCGAATCTACTGTCGCTGCTACTTTCCGCTCTGCATCCGTAAATACTTTGATCGCCTCATCGTATTTTCCAAGCTCTGTAAGTTGACTTCCTTCAAGCAAGGCTATTGTGCCTTCGGTGTACGGAGATACTATCTGAGGTACAATAATGAGGGAGTCGTGCTCAATGTTGCCTTCAGAATATCTTGAAATGATCCGAGTATCATTTTGTTTTGTTCCACGAAGAAAAGCCTCGGTTAATGACCCATATTCCAAACGACGATCGGCGATGTAAATATGCGATGATCTTGCAAGAATAGATCTTGCGCGATCAAGCTCAGTAATCGCCAATGATGATCTTCCCATCACACCAAGAAGCGATGCCCGCCTGAGGGATGCCTGCAAGGCAAGTTCACTCGTTGCTGTGCTTTGTGCAACACTATCATAATAGGCTAATGCTTCTGCCATCTGCCCTTTCTTTTCAAAGAGTTCGGCTTTCCGAAAACGAATGAGGGAAGAAATCGCATCATTCGGAGATGATGCTATTGCAAACGAATAATGTTCTTGCGCAGAGGAGGAGTTTGACGAGATTCGCTCGGACTCGGCTTTCCAAAAAAGAAACTCTGTTCTCAAGAGTGCGTTCATCGAAAAAGCAGAATCTCCAATAGCATCCAATTCCTGTATCGCATCTTTTATATCTCTATCACTGATCTTTGATTGAGAGAGAAATTCAAGTGCAGTGAGAAGATGGCTTTCGTCATTACGGACAGAGCCAGCGGGAGTATGGATCCTACTTTCTCGGAGAGATGCAATTGCAATGGAAAGATGGTGCCGATAAAACTCTGTTAGAGAAGTATGGAGGGTACGAGAAATCTCTGCATCAAAACTCGATTGAGCCATCTCATTGGGCAATTCCGACGAGAAATGAGGCACACTGTCGCGATTATCATTCAGAAATAATTGATCCCTTGCTTCGGGTAGCGGTGCAAAGATGGAAGAACGTGAAAAGGGCTGTGCAAATAGGCACGCCGTGGCGAGAACGCAAAAACATATACAAAAAAAGATTTTTTGCAAAAATGATGAGAGGTCTATGTACGATGAACCTGAAGCGGCAAGAAGAGGGGGCGATCACAAATGCTTCACAATATCAAAAACCTTTTCGAGAAGAATTGTTGCATCTTTAGGTGATTTTTCGTGATCGTTGAGCAAAAAAGCAGTTTTTGTGCCAGCACGGGTTCCCGCTTTAATGTCCGAAGGGGAATCGCCAACGAACCACGACTGCGCAAGATCAATGTCCCACTTCTCCTTTGCCTCGAAGAGCATTGCTGGGGCAGGCTTGCGACGAAGAGATCCATTTCCCGCATCAGTGCATGAAATTATATCATCGAATTGCATTCCATACGTTGCGAAAAGCTCCGATTGCATTTGATCGTGAATTGAATCAAGATCAGTTTGACTCATCTTCCCGATGCCAACCCCGCGTTGATTCGTAATAATGATAGCAAGATAACCGAGTGATTTCACTGCCGCAAGTGTCTCGCCAATATCCGCTATAAAATGAAATTCACTCCACGCAGTAACATACCCATTAATGATGCGGGTATTCACGACTCCATCCCTATCAAAAAAAACTGCTTTATTCATTATGAATGATAGAACAACTAATAAGCATTCTTATCTCCCCGAAACATAGATGCGATGGTTCTCCAAATGATAGTAAGATCAAGACCGAATGACCAATTATCAATATAATAAATGTCAAATTTCACACGCTGCGTCATTTTATCCGGCAACTCTGTAGCACCACGAAGCCCGTTAATTTGTGCCCATCCGGTGACTCCGGGCTTGACGAAGTGGCGTACCATATAATTATTGATAATACGTTTGTAATCTTCAGTGTGTTTGACCATATGCGGCCTGGGACCGACGACAGACATATCACCAACAACGACATTCCAAAATTGGGGTAGCTCATCTATATTTGTCCGACGCATGATCCGTCCAATATATGTTAAGCGCGAATCATCGGGAGTTGCTTGCATTGAATCAGAATTTTCCCTTGATTGGTCGCGCATCGTGCGGAATTTGAAACAGGTAAAATTCGCTCCATCCTCTCCGGTGCGAAGCTGTTCAAAGAAAATAGGTCCGGGAGAGCTAAATTTAACAAGCAATGCGCAAATAATGTAAATAGGAGGGAAAATAATGATAAGGACAAAGAGCCCGAAGAAAATATCAAATGCCCGTTTAAGAAGTTTATTGACAGGGTTATCAAGCGGTGCCTCGCGCATTCTGACGAGCGAGAATTCTCCAACTTGCTCAACGATTCTTCTGCCTTCTAGCGCGGCGTAATCATTGGGGATGACATTGACGCGAATCAATTTGTTCTCACAAATCTCGACAAGCTCAGCTAATGCTTCTTCGCTTGCATTCGGAAGGGCAATAATGACCTCATCAATTTTTTGCTTATCCGTTATCCTGACTATATCCCCAAGAGTACCCAATATCATTGACTCAACATTGCTTACATCAGACCTATCATCCAAGAAACCTATAACGTGATAGCCGATGGATGAGTCTTCAAGCACATTCCTATAAAATCGCTCTCCTGCACGTCCTGCACCGATGATAAGCACATTGCGCTTGATATGCGGGAAGAGTGTACCCGCGAATGATACGACGTGACTGAGTATGAGGAAAATCCCTGCGATCGCGAAAAAGTAAAAGAGAAAAAGACGTGAGTGATAATTGAACCCTCCCTTTGCAACAATAGAAAGAAGTGCGACACCGGCGAGAAAAAGAAGTGCTCTTAACACCGTAGAAACTTCCCGTCCCTTTTCTTTCGTGCGATGAGAGGAGTATAAGCTATAGTATAATGCAACAACGATCCACCCCGATGACATTGCCAATTCGAATGCCCAATAGAGTCCGACGGGTGCGCCTGTCGTGCTCATATTTTGTTGAAAGACCATGATGCCAAAACGAAGAAGAAATGCAAGATGGAAGGCGATATTGAGCAATACCACATCAACGAGAAGTTGCTTCCAATTAAAGCCAACCTTTGGTGGGAGTGGGATGATCTGTTCGCCTGGCATGTGCATTTATGCTGTTATTGCGAAAAAATCCGGCACAACGATCTTGAGTGCTTCATCAAATTGTTTGAAGACCTTCTCCCATGTGTACCTCTCTTCGATCAACTGCCTACCTCCTTCTGCAAGCAAAGAACGGAGCGATTCGTTGTCAAGCAATTCGATCGCCGCTTGCGCCATCTCTTCATCGGTCGTTCTGACAAGTGCATTTACTCCGTCTTGCATTCCACCTATGCCACTTGCACCAACAGGCGTGGTAACAACGGCGCAACCTGTGGCAAGTGATTCGAGTAATTTATTCTGAATGCCAGAACCAGTGACCTGTGGATGAACGAAGATCGCAGCACGTTCATAGAATGGTTTTATGTCAGGGACGTTTGCATGAAGTTCTGCGCCGGGCGTAGATTCGATCAGACGACGTGTCTCAGCATCAGGGTCTTTACCAACGATATATAATTTTGTATCTGGTGATGCCTTGCGGATAAGAGGAAGAATCTTTTTTGCAAGACGCTCTACCATATTTTTATTATGATAGACCGAGAGAACTCCGGCATAGAGAATAGCATTCTCACGCTTTGTTGCGAGGAATTGTAATCTATCGGTATCAACGCCATTTGTAAGGATCATCGAAGGAATTGTCGGGTCGAGCGAATAGATGCCTTCGAGATCTGGCTTGGCAACGAAAGTGACAAGATCAAAATGACGCATCGTCTTTGGCTCATAAGTGCGAAGCTTCTTTGCATCGTTGGCGCGTATAAAGTATTCACCGGAGAAGGAAAACTCTTGGCTCGAACGCTCTTGCATCAATAGTCGCTGATCCTCAGCAATGAGTAGCTTTGGGATATCAACGACATTATGTACATAGATCGCTGTGCGAAGAAAGAAGCATACGATCAGATCATATCTATTTCTTTCGAGAGCTTCATCAACCGCTTCCTGCATCTGCGGGCTATCATAGTAGCCATATTCCACAGGTGTTTTCGTAGGAAGTGTAAAAAGTACTCGTGCCCATGCCGCTGTCCGCTTGAAAGGGACAACCTTCACATTCTTAACGATCTTTTTTACTTCGTCCAAATTATCGTCATGCCCTGAATTCCACTCGTCAAGTGAAATCAGGTCAACATCAGCGATTGTGCCGAGATGACGAAGCAGGTGATAACTTTTGAGTCTGTCACCTCGTAAGAAGGTGCTGTTCCTGACGTATCGCTTCCCTTTCCCTCTTTCCGGAGGTGACAGACTCAAAAGTTATCACCTGCTTCGTCATCTCGGCACAATCGCTGATGTTGACCTG
>JBKJHR010000149.1:0-4522 GCA_046598695.1 Kapaibacterium sp. (SeqCode) | reverse complement strand
CCAGAGCCTTACAAGGGCAAGGGCGTGAAGTATTCGGATGAGGTTATCATCCGCAAGGCAGGAAAGACAGCCGGTAAATAATTTGTAGAGGACTCTTTAAAGTTATGGCAACGAAATTAGCATTACAGGAAAAAGCTCATCGCCGCAATCGCCGCCGCTTTCAATTGCAGGCAAAGATTCGTGGTACGGCAGAAACACCACGTTTAGTTGTGTTTCGCAGCAACACATCTGTGTATGGGCAGTTGATCGACGATGTGAAGGGGTTCACGATTGCATCATGCAACTCACGCAATCTTGGAGAAAAGGCGAATAAAGCTGATCTTTCCAAGAAAGCAGGCAAGCTTATTGCTGATGTTGCAACCCAAAAGGGTATCAAAAGTGTCGTTTTTGACCGTAACGGGTACTTGTACCACGGTCGCGTCAAAGCGTTCGCCGATGGCGCACGTGAAGGCGGATTACAGTTTTAATCACGTTTTTTTGAATACAGATACACGTGGCAAAGATTCGTTCAGCAGAGCTTAATCTCAAGGATAAACTGGTCGCCGTCAACCGCGTCGCAAAGGTTGTTAAGGGCGGACGTCGTTTCAGCTTCAATGCAATTGTTGCTGTTGGTGACGGGCAAGGACACGTCGGCATCGGACTTGGAAAGTCCAATGAAGTCAGTGAAGCCGTAACAAAGGCAACAGAAGATGCACGTCGTAATGTGCGTGCTGTGCCGTTGTACAAAGGCACTATTCCTCACCAGGTTTATGGAAAATTTGGTGCAGGTAAAGTCCTTTTGAAGCCAGCTACACCTGGTACGGGACTTATTGCCGGAGGTGGTGTTCGCGCAGTGCTCGAACTCGCTGGTGTGCAGGATATTCTGACAAAGTCGCAGGGTTCTTCTAACCCACATAATTTAGTGAAGGCAACAATGGCAGCTCTCGATTTACTTGAGAATGCATCAAGCATTGCTGATCGTCGCGGTATATCGCTCAACAAAGTGTTCAACGGATAAGGGAGTAACAGAGTATGAAATTGGAGATCAAACAGATCAAGAGCATCAACGATACGCTCGAAAACCACAAGAGAACAATCATCGCTTTGGGGCTTGGCAGACCGAATTACGTTGTTACACATAACGATGGTCCTGCTATTCGCGGAATGATCCGCAATGTTCGTCACCTTATTGAGGTGAAGGAAATTAAATAATTTTTTGAAGTTAATGCGAGCAGGCGGGGGTAAAATTCCTCCTGCGTTAGTACAAAAAGAAAAATATGTTAATACTCAATCCACGTCCCGCAATAGGGGCAGTCAAGAATAACAAACGTGTCGGACGCGGCGAAGGTAGCGGACACGGAAAAACATCTACGCGCGGATCGAACGGAGCAGGCTCACGTTCGGGTAATAAGTCTAAGATCGGCTTTGAAGGCGGACAGATGCCATTGGCACGTCGCTTACCAAAGTTTGGATTTAAGGCTCCTTTCCGTGTAGAGTATGAAGAAGTAAACGTCTCTCGTTTGGAAGAAGCATCAAAGGCAGGTCGTTTCCCAAAAGGTGAGGTAATTACACCTGCTCTCTTACGGGCAACAGGTATGGTGAGCAAGTCTCATGCTCCTGTAAAAATTCTTGGTAACGGCGATCTTTCCGTTGCATTGAATATCAAAGTTCACAAAGTCACGAAGGGGGCTACAGAAAAGATCACGAAGGCTGGCGGAACAGTTGAGCCTCTCGTGGCGTAAAGGTCAGTCCGGCGTGGGGTTACTCTACGCTGTTTTCAATGACGTTAAGACTTTTCACTTACTATCTCAATGAGCAGATTAACTGAAAATTTTCGTAATATATTCAAGATAGACGAACTCCGTGAGCGCATCATTTATACTGTTGCGCTTCTGGTCGTTGTTCGCTTTGGAGCACATATTACGCTTCCCGGTATCAATGTCATGGCGTTGCAACAAAGCGCAGGAGCATCAGATAGCGGGTTGTTTGGATTGTACGATTTATTTGTAGGCGGTGCATTCAAGAATGCCGCTATCTTCGCACTTGGCATTATGCCATACATCTCGGCATCGATCATCATTCAGTTGATGGGAAGTGTCGTGCCGTATTTCCAGAAGCTTCAAAAAGAAGGCGAAGACGGAAGAAAGAAGATCACTCAGCTCACACGTGTGGGTACATTCGCCATTGGTGCGGCACAGGCACTTGGCGTTGCGGTCCATTTGCGTAATCTTCCTCCAGCAGCAGGTGTCGGCGGTGTGGTTGCCGATGGAATGAATCCCGCTCTCTTCTTTATTAGTACGATTTTCTGTCTTGCGGCAGGTACGATGTTTATGATGTGGCTTGGTGAGCAAATCACTGAGCGTGGTATTGGCAACGGTATATCGCTCATCATCTTCGTTGGAATCATTGCTCGTTTCCCGAACGCTATTGTAGATGAATTTACAGGACTCGGACAAGGCGGCAAGAATATCATTGTCGAGCTTATCATTTTCGCATTCCTTGTCGGTATCATTGCCTTTGTTGTGTTAATTCAACAGGGCATTCGTAAGGTACCCGTGCAATATGCTAAGCGCGTTATCGGACGTAAGGTCTATGGCGGAGTGACACAGCATATACCGATTCGTATTAACACTGCCGGTGTTATGCCGATCATCTTCGCGCAAGCAATCCTTTTCTTGCCTACAACACTCGTTCAGTTCTTTCCTGAATCAGGAGTAGCTCAAGGTGTGGCAAAGTTCTTTGACTACCGTTCGGTGAGTCATGCAGTAATCTTCGGATTGATGATCGTGATCTTTACCTACTTCTATACGGCGATCGCGTTCAATCCTCGCGACGTTGCGGATTCGATGAAGAAGCAGGGTGGATTTATTCCGGGCGTTCGTCCGGGTAAGAATACGTCTGATTATATTGATAATATTCTGACCCACTTGACATTGCCTGGTGCTATCTTCTTGGCGATCATTGCTATTCTACCAACATTTGTTGGCGGACTGGGAGTATCACAATCATTTGCGCAGTTCTTCGGTGGCACGAGCTTACTGATCATGGTTGGCGTAGCACTTGATACATTGCAGCAGATCGAATCACACCTCTTAATGCACAATTATGATGGCTTGATGAAGACTGGCAAGTTAAAGGGACGTTCGACAGGTGGCGGTAATTATAATACCGGCGGAGGATTCTAAATTTTTGAGATGAAGCTCTCACTCCTTTGTCGGAACGTGTGGCTTCCGAATCAAAGTGATTTATGTGGGAGAGAAAAGTGACAGTTAAGACCGAAGAGCAAGTAGGGAAGATGCGAGAGAGCGGCACACTCCTTGCCGAAGCATTTGCACTTGCTGGGTCACTTGTAGCTCCCGGTATCTCCTCGATGGAGATCAATAATAAAGTTGATGAGTTTCTCACAAAAGCGGGTGGACGTCCGGCATTTAAGGGTTACAAGGTAGGTAATCAGACGTTCAAATACTGCTGTTGTATGTCGCGTAACGAGGCAGTCGTTCATGGCATTCCGACCGATACCGCGCTTGTTGAAGGAGATATAATATCCGTTGACATTGGTGTCGAGAAAGACGGTTGGTTCGCTGATAGTGCTTGGACCTACCCTGTCGGGAAGATCGCACCAGAGATCGAGAAATTATTGGAAGTTACGAAGGAGTCTCTTCTGCTCGGGATTGCTCAGGCAAAAGATGGCGGCAGAGTTTATGACATATCGAAGGCAGTACAGGACTACTGCCAGTCGCATGGATATGGTATTGTCAAAGACCTTGTCGGTCATGGTATTGGAGAGCACCTCCACGAGGAGCCACAAGTCCCTAATTATGTCCCACGAAGGATAGACCGAGAATATCGGAATATCCGACTGGTTGAAGGGATGACCCTTGCGATCGAGCCGATGATTAATATGGGGACTTTCAAGGTTCGCACATTAAAGGACGGGTGGACGGTTGTTACGGCAGACGGTATGCCGAGCGCTCATTTTGAGCATACTATTGTCGTCCGGAAATGGGGCGGCGAGATATTAACCAAGGTTTAACAGACATTGGAACATAAACGGGCATTTTCCCGTTTACACTCGGCTTTTCGGGAAAAGTTTAAAATTTAGTCAGTACTGCATGTCCAAACAATCCGCGATCAAGGTTGACGGCGTTATCGAGGAATCGTTGCCCAATGCAACATTCCGTGTCAAGCTTGAAAACGGACATATTATTTTGGCACATGTCTCTGGGAAGATGCGGATGAATTTCATCAAGATCTTGCAGGGAGATAGAGTTACCGTAGAGCTGTCGCCCTACGACCTGACCAAAGGGCGCATCACATATCGTTATAAATAAGTTTTTTAGAAGAACACGACAATGAAAGTACAAGCATCGGTAAAAAAACGCTGCGAGCATTGCAAGGTAATCACTCGCCGAGGAGTCGTTCGTGTTATTTGCAAGACGAACCCGAAGCACAAACAGCGTCAGGGATAATTTTTCATTTTTAGGAAATAGACTTTAAGTATGGCACGTATAGCCGGAATTGATCTACCCAAAGCAAAGCGCTC
>JBKJHR010000085.1:0-3502 GCA_046598695.1 Kapaibacterium sp. (SeqCode) | reverse complement strand
CTCGAATTTATCGCCCTGCTTGAGCTTCAATTCGAGTTTGATGGGATCATTGGAGGTTGCGGATGGGTCACCTTCCTTCTTACCACATCCTGATGAGAGTAAGAAAGTGAGTGCGAAGAGTAAAACAAATGATATTTTGAGTTTCATAAGCGTATATAGTGCTGATTTGTAATGCAAAGATACGTCCGAATTTATAGAGGATAGGGTGAACTGCAAGGAGGCGAGTGTGCGGAGAGAAATACGCCGAGGGACAAACGAATCTACTTGATTCTTGTTGAAGGAGCCGTGATTCGTGCAAACAAGTCCCTCGGACAGCATTTTCTGGTAGATACGGCAGCCCTCAAGCGCATTGCCGAGGCGGCGGCTATCCATAGTGGCGAAACCGTCATTGAGATCGGTCCCGGTACGGGGCTTTTGACCAAGGAGTTGCTAGGTTATGACATGGCAAAGCTTATTGCCTATGAAGTGGATGACCGCGCAGTTGCCGTCCTGCGTGATGAGATCAAAGACGAGAGATTAGAGATTCGGGAAAAGGATTTCTTGCAGGCAGAGTTGACGGGTATAACTGAGGAGAAGCTGCGTGTCGTAGGCAATATACCATACTATATAACAAGCCCCATTATATTCAAGTTGATCGATGATAGAGCTGCGATCTCTGACGCGCTATTATTGGTGCAGTTGGAAGTTGCCGAACGGTTGACGGCATCCCCCCGAACAAAGGAATATGGTATACCGACGGTACTAACGAACTTCTTCGGCGAAGTGAAGATGCTCTTTAAGGTAAAGGCGGGGTCATTTCGTCCCGCACCGAAGGTGGATTCAGCAGTGATCCGCATTGATTTTACGAGGGACTATTTTTCCCGTGAATTACTCACCGCCCCTGAAGGTTTCGTTGCCACAGATTTCCAACGTTTTGTTCGTTCGGCATTTGCAATGCGCAGGAAGATGTTGCGTAACAACTTAAAAAGCATGGTGGAACCTGAAAAGGTTATTCTTCTTGGGGAAGACCCGGTATTGGCTTCATTCCTTACGCGGCGCGCAGAGGAATTTACGATTGCGGAATTCCTGAGGCTCTTTGCGGCGACGAGGTAATACAGTTTCTATGTTTAAAAAAGCACTCGGAGAAATGACGGCAGTGGATGTGGTGACGCTTTGTTTTGCGTCGCTTCTTGTCGTCCTATCTGGTATTTTTGCTGATACGGTGGATTGGGAAGCAGTCGCGGTAAACGTTGTCGTGATCTTCATATCTGTTTTTGGGGTCAACTATATTCGCTCCCGCTCCTCATCGAAGCCAGTGCGTATCCTCCACGCTTTCTATATAATGCCCGTCGTGGTGCTTGTCTTCAAGACTGTTGAGAAGCTATCGTATGCGATCCATGGACGTGATTATGATGATGTTCTTATTGCTGTTGATCGTTTTCTCTTTGGTACGAATCCGACGCAATGGCTCTACCAACACATGAAGCTCTCCACATTTTCGGTAGAATTTTTACAGGTCGTTTATTTCTTATATTACATTCTTTTTATTATCATTACCACCGAGTTATTCTTCCGACGTAAGAATCATGAAGAAGGTGGTATTCATGATAATGAATTGGAGATGTATAGGTTTGCTGTAGTCTATGGGTTTTTGCTTTCGTATGTTGGGTATCTCTCACTTCCTGCGATCGGTCCGCGTTTTACATTGCACGATTTTGCTTCGCTCTCAAAAGAACTTCCCGGTCTATGGCTTACCGAGCCGATACGGACTGTGATAGATTCGGGTGAAAATATCTTTCGAGGAATGACGAGTGCTGAGTCTATACGAGTAGTAACGCGTGATGCTTTCCCAAGCGGACATACTGATCTGACGGTGGTAACGATCATCCTCGGCTTCCGATTTCGGACGAAAACACGTTGGGCAGTGCTCATTTTAGGTTCAGGAGTTATTATTGCAACGGTCTTCCTCCGCTATCATTATGTGATAGATATTCTGGTAGGCACGCTATTGGCCATCATAACATTATATACGACCGCGCATATACAAACATTTTTTACCAACCTGAAAAATAAATGGGCTGGTAAAGAGGCTCCTCTTGGAGGATAACATTGCATGCCCTTCTGGGAAATTCTTGTTCAAGTCCGGGGGTTACAATACTATAGTCCCACGACATTTTTGACGATAGACCGCGCTTGAAGTATTACACACAGATCGCTTTTCTGCTTCTCCTATTGCTATCGGCATCGGGGTTCGCGCAAGGTATCCCAACGGCAGGTACGCGATTTACGTTTGCTATTCCTGAAGCAGCAGACAAAGTATCACCGGACTTTCTCAACCAAACAGAATTGAAGCTTATCGTTGTCAGCCCTTATGATGGCAATGGAGTTGTCTATTCGCCAAGCGGCGTTGAGATCCCATTCACATTCCGTGCAAATAAAGGCTTAGAGATCCCTCTTCCTTACGGGTTGATGCTTCTTGATGATCTTGGAAAAACGAATAAGGGTGTGCTTTTATATACAACCCAGCCAATAAACCTGACCCTTCATTTTATAAACCCATACGCAGGAGAAGCGACACAGATCTTTCCTGATGATGCTCTTGGCATGAATTATCTTGTTTCGCAATGGGGAGTCTTTAATGACCCAACAGAAAATAACAAAACGGAGATCGTGGTTACTGCCGCTGAGAATAGTACTGGTGTCACGATTACACCGACGGTTCAATGCCTTGGAGGGCATCCAGCAAAACAACCGATCTCTTTTACCCTTGATCGTGGCGAGACGTATATTCTAAAAGCAGATAGCGATGGTCTCCCCTTGGCAACATCACTTTGTCGTTCGACCGTAGTAGCAACAAAGCCGGTGAGCGTCATGTCAGCTTCAACATGCTCCTATGTACCGATAGCAACGGAAGCGTGTAACCCCATACTTGATCATATCTTACCATTAAGCTCTGCAGATACCGTCTTTTATGTCTCGCCGCCAAGTGGACCCGATCACGGTTCACGAGTTTTATTCGTGTCTCCGGTTGATACATTCTATCTTTTGACGACATCGGGTTTTCTCTTCCAGACAACAACGGGAAGAATGGAAGTCCCAATGATATCTGCCGATAAGTTCGTGACATCTGCCCCTGCATTGTGCCATCAATTTACGGTGGGGTACGATCTCTACCCATTCAGCGATCCCTCAATGATCACGGTTCTTCCTGAAAGATATTGGATGGATACGGTGCTATGGCACGCACCATATATTAGTGATGGTTTCAATGCACTTTCCCATTATGTTTCGATCATTTTCCCCACAGCAAAAGGGAATGAAGTTCTGCTTGATGGAAACCCGATAGCTCTCTATCCACAAATAACTCCCATTCCAAATTCAACAATGTCTGCGGCGCAAGTGGCGATTGTTGAGGGTACCCACCGCATAACTTCGACTGTTCCGATCTTCGCTGAAGCATCAGGATTTACGGCAGCTGACGCGTATTCGGCGGTAGCAATGGGGAAGGCTCCGAAGATACCCC
>JBKJHR010000160.1:0-6191 GCA_046598695.1 Kapaibacterium sp. (SeqCode) | reverse complement strand
TTACGAATGCCGCGAATGAGATTGTTCTTCATCGGCACGATCGTCGGCTTCCCTGCGCCACTTGCAATGGCGATATGATCAAAACCATAGCGATCAAAAGCATCTTCGATCGTCACTGTCCCGCCAAAACGAACGCCACCATAAATAGCAAATGTGTTGCGACGAGAAAGAGTGAGATAGATAAGTGTGAGAAAATTTTTGTCCCAACGAACCGTAATACCATACTCCGCAACACCTCCGAAACCATCCATCGTGCGTTCGCCAAGATCACGATAGATCTGTGACCACTCTTTTATCGGTTCGGGTGCAACCCATGCCCCACTTTCGTTAAGATATCCTGTAAGTTTTTCATCAAGCGGCTCTATCTTCAACCCATCTATCCCTGCAACACCAAAACCCTCATTGAGTAGATAATGAGAAAGCGTATAGCCCGCAGGTCCTAAACCGACAACCATAACGTTCTTCCCAGTATATGGCAACGCAACTGGTCGCTTGATATTCAGTGGATTCCAGCGCGTAAGAAAACCGTATATCTCAACACCCCACGGCATTTTCAAAACATCCGTCAAAGCACCTGTCTCCGCCTGGGGAATATTGACGGGTGTTTGCTTCTGATAAATGCAGGACTTCATGCAATCATTACAAATGCGATGCCCAGTGCCGGGGCACATTGGATTATCAAGCATCACGAGTGCAAGTGCACTTATCGCATCACCTTGCGATAGCATTAAGTGCATCTCAGAAATTTTCTCGTCAAGGGGGCAACCATCAAGTTTGATCCCAAGAGGATTTTTCTTCGCGCTGCCATCTTTCTCGTGAATACCTTTTGAACAAGAATCTTTCGAGCGATCGTGGCAAAAAATGCAGTATTCGGTTACCCCTCGCACTTCACGCGGATTCATCCTCTCATCAGTTAGCGCAAAACCATCACGACGACGATATTCTTCTTCCGGTCCAATAAGTTTTTCCGGCAATACTTCTTCGGGGCGGATGATCTCTACCAGCTGCTCATAGTGCATATTCTCCGGCAAGTAGTAACTTGCCCAATGCTTGACCGATTGATTGAGCGCATGGTCAAGGTGACGCGCGGCGCAAAATGCCTCAACCTTTGCGATGGCATTTTCTCCGAGCGATGCAAGCTCTGTACTCCCTGCTTTTTCGTAGTCAACGATCTTCATCACCATCCTCGCCGTTGCGAGTTCGGGGTCATCGTTGATGAACATATCATTGAAATGCGTGGTGAGTACTTGTGTAAAGAAATGAGAAAGCTCATCGAGGGGTGCAAGAGCTTTGCAGGCATCAACGGTCGGAAATTTCTTTAGTGCTCGGCGTTGGAGAAAATCCTTCTTGAATTCAAAAATAACTTTCTCTCGTGCAGCAAGTGACATACCTTGTTTTCTCTCGCCAGTCGCACCAAATACCTCTGCCACAAAGCCACCAACATGAGGAGCCATGTCAACAAGTATCTGTGAGACTTCTATCGGTGTGGCAATGCCACCAGAAGCATAGGTGAGCCAACGTGAATGAAGCTCAGAGTCACGCTCGGCTATCCGTGCAAGAAAAAGAGAATGAAGGTTGGCAAGTTTTGTGGGTTCGTAAAGATCAGAGTAAGAAAAACCTGTGATACCGGGTTGAAATGTTGCCACGTGTTCCGAAAAATTATGAGAGAGATAGATTCTTATCCAAATACTAAAAAGATATACTGTTTCTAAACAGGCACCGTCACTTTATCCCTTTTCTGTTCCAACACTTTCATCAAGCCTACGAATGAATCCTCAAACTTTTTCACACCGTCAATTTGTAATTCCTCTGCTACTAGTTCAGTATCAATACCGATGGCTTTTAATGCATCAATGAGTGAGTGTGCCTCTGCAAGCCCTTCGCCAAGCGTATCTGCGACAATGCCATGATCGGAAAAGGCGGCGATCGTATCGTCAGGAACAGTCGTTACGGTCTCGTTTCCGATAAGTGGTTCGATATACATCACATCACGGTACGATGGATTTTTCGTGCTTACTGATGCCCAAAGACAACGTTGAACGTTCGCGCCCTTTTCTTGGAGATCAGCAAACTCTGCACCATGAAAAATTTCGTTAAAGCGTTCATAAGCAAGCTTTGCATTTGCATTCGCAGCTTTGCCCGCGAGATCTTTGTGCGCATCGCCTTTTGATGCGAGCATTTTATCTACGTTGGTATCAACGCGGGAAAGGAAAAAACTTGCAACGCTACGAATCTTCGATACATCAAGCCCTTTGGCAGCGCGGTCGCGAATTCCCGCAACATACGCCCTTGCAACATTGGTGTAATTCTCCAAACCGAAGAGCAAAGTCACATTGACGTTAATGCCTTCGCTAATTGCGGCACGAATGGCAGGTAGCCCCGCAGGAGTCCCAGGAATTTTGATCATGACGTTTGCACGATCAACAACACTCCAAAGATGTCTGGCTTGGGTAAGCGTCTCGTCGGTCGTATGAGCCAATCGCGGATCAACCTCGATGCTGACATACCCATCTTCGCCACCTGTCGCTACATAGACTTCATGGAGTATATCACACGCCACACGAATATCATCCGTTGTGAGCTTTTCATAGATCTCATCAACACTTTTGCCTTCTTCAGCAAGTGTGCGAATATCCTCATCGTATTCTGAGCCTTTGGAAAAGGCTTTCTCGAAGATCGAAGGGTTCGAGGTTACGCCTTTCAGGTCAAGATCAGCAACCATCTGTTGCAATCCGCCAGAAAGTATAAAGCCTCTGCTGATATTATCATACCACAAACTTTGCCCAAATGAAGCGACGAGTTTCCAAGAATTTGCCATAGAGTAACCTGCGAAGAATATAACGTGTGAAGTGAGAACAGGATAGTCCGAAGAAGAGGATATAAAAAAAGTAGAACTCCTCATTCAAAACTATCTATATAAAATGCCCTCGTTCCTTATAGAGAACGAGGGCACATAAAAAGAAGTGTCTGACTTCCTTACTTAATGAAGTACCGAAGTGCTACACCAGCCCATGCCGCGCTTGCTGACCAATCACGGTTTGACACATTGTCATCAACCTTTGTCACCGGGAAGTCATACCCGACAGTTGGTGATGCGATCCACTGAGGTGTGAGTGGAATGTCATACGAGAACATCGGACGAAGTGCAATACGAATTCCCGAAGCACCATCAACATCTGATGCTGAGGTAACAGTAGAAGAGCCAGTAACAGCAGATACTGTAACTGTCTTATTCAGGGCACTCGAAAGCTTCAAGCCAACAGATACTGCAAGCATGACGCTCGGTCCGACTGGTGATGGGGATTCGGTAAAGTTGTACTTATATCCCAAGTTCACGAGAAGGTAGCTCAGATCAGCTTTCAGGCTTGTCTCGATAGTACCATCAGCTATTTTGCCATCAACCTTCGTCGGTACACCGGCACGCTGTGAATTTTCAGACGTGAATTTCGATGACTTTGAATCGTAGATCGCTTCAACGATAATGAAGTTCTGCATACCCGATCCAAGAGGCAAAGCGGCTGTGATACCACCAAATGGCGCAATTCCTGAGCCGTTCTGAGCTTGGAAGCACGAAGGCTCCGAGTTCAGAACAGGAAATTTTGCCGATGAGTAGGTAACGAGGTTGATCCCGCCGATAGGTCCGATCAGGAAACCACCGCCCTCGCTAGGCATCATAACGCCCTCTTCGATCTGTGCATAGGATGAGCCAGCCGCACATAACAAGCAAGCGAGCGTCAACACTTTCATGATATTGTTTTTCATACAGTTATTGTAATACGAAATTGTGGACATAAAAATACGTAAAAAGTCTGTTAATGGTTCACGATTAATCTGCCGCTGGCAACATTTTTATCCACAAGCAGTCTGTACGTGTACGAACCGCTTGGTAATTTAGATGTATTGTAGCGCACTTCATACCCTCCCGCAGGGTGGTACATGTGATCGATCACGGTAGCCACTTCCCTGCCTAATTCGTCTATCAGGACGATCGAGACAGTGCCCTCGTAGCGCGTCGCATAGCGGAATGTGACAATTCCGCCTGTAACTGGCGATACAGGGTTTGGCATTGCAGGGGCGATATAGGTTGGGGTCTCACCATTGAGGCGCTTGACCAAGCTACTATCACCACACTGATAGACAAGCTCCGTTTGTGTGCCAACTTGCTGCACACCAACGCATCCTGCAACGGGCGAGTTATCGGCGTGGAAGAATGTGGCAGAAGAAAGCGCAACGTTCGTCGCTTTTTCCTTGGCGATCATTGGAGCGAATGAAATAGTACCGAGATTTTGGGTATTATCATCGATAGGCGTTTGTCCCGTCAACACAAGTGTTAATGTACCAGGCGTGCCATTTACAAGCGTCGAAGATGGATCGACACTCCAACCGCCCGGAAGATTCGTTACTGCATTGCTGATCGCAGCGAACGTCGTTCCATTGATGTCGAGAATGTCGGTGTTATAATTATACACCAAGCGAATCTTCTGAATTCCAGCTTGATCGCTATTTCCCAGAGCAGGATCTTTGGTGATATTGATCGTGATCGGCAACTTGATTGCCGCTCCAGCATTTGCATATACCTTTTGATCGGCAATAGCAAAAACGGAAGTCACAACAGCATTCATACCATCCGACTTACCCGTCACAGTAGCTTTCAGGACAGTATCTGCCCCTGTAGTACGCGAAACGGTAACATCGATCGAGGCGGTATAACTTAACGGCGTCGTCGAAGCCGTCGGGATAAATGTGATAGGTATATCAAGCGTTGAGCCAGCATTCACGATATTCGAAGCCGTGGTGCCCGGTATAAAGTTGCCCGCATTTGCACCCGTCGGTACCACACTCTTTACCGTCAACTGAAGATTCGAGGTTGGCGGATTAGAATTGACAACTGTTACCTTTTGTGTAGCCGTGTTACACGAGAAGGTCAAAGGAGCATCTGATCCTAAGATAGATGGTGGTCCAAACTTTACCAAAGCCTGCGCTTGAGCTTGTCGGAATGGGTTTTGGCACGAATTCGTCTCGATAGAATACGTCTGAACCAAGAGAGAATCCGTTGGGATCTTTGAGGGATCAAACTCCACGATCACATCTGCACATTCACCCTTGAGAAGCGTGAGCGGAAGCGTTGCCGGGGTACCGTTTACTGTGTATCCTTTGATCGAATACGCTGCAGTGTACTTTCCTGGATTTTGGAATACATTCCTTATCGTCAATGTATCATTAACAGGATTACAGAAGGTAAAGACATCGGTCATTTTGGCACTACCGAAAGGTACCGCCGGGAAAGTAGAGAGTGTTTTCTTATCCGTCACATCACGATATGTTGCGTTTACGGTCGCGGTAACCGTATTCGTTGTATCGCCGAGATCGCTGATCGCATAAAGTGTGGTCATGTATGAACCTGATGCTTTCGCCGGAGCCTTAAAATCAACCAAGACGAATATCTGATCGCCCGGATTCAAGAATGCCGGAAGTGTCACCGGTGTTCCTGCAGGGGTTGTAAAGGATGTCGGCTGAGGGAAGCTTGGATCACCCACAAGCAGAATTTTGTCGATCTTCATTGAACGTTGTCCCGTATCCTGAATGGTAAAGAGGAACGGCACATCCGCAGCACATTGTGTGGCAGCAATGGTGTTCTTTTCCACTTTGGCTCCCGGAGCCGTGATACATCCCTTGAGCGTTGCTGTCTTTTCTCCTGCTTCTGCTGTCACAACATGAATAAGAGTGCTATACTGTCCAACGTTATTTGCGGTGAAGCCAATTTGGAGCTTGATGGTCGCTTTCGGTGGGACAACCGTTGGCAGTACGTTCGATGCCGGTGTCGTTTTATTATAACTAAAATGAACAGGATCATCAACGAAAATATCAGTGATGGTCACTGGTTTCGTCGAACTGCTATTTGTGATAGATAACTCTGGACGGGTTGTCACATCACCCTTTGCATGGCAATCAAAGTCATAGTCTGCGAGGATAAAATCCGGTGAGCCGCCATTACCGACGACAATTGCTTTAAGCAAACCACAACCATCATCTACGATAAGTGTATCTGTTACTGTTTGGGTTGTTTTGGGCTCGAATGAAACCTTGATCATTCGTGTCTCACCGACAGGAATATCAGTATTTACAGCACTATCAATAACGAACCCTTTATTCTTCAGTTTGAGGAATATATCAGCAATGGTAAAAGGTGT
>JBKJHR010000051.1:0-5793 GCA_046598695.1 Kapaibacterium sp. (SeqCode) | reverse complement strand
CAGAGCAATCGTCTTATGTTACAGGAAATGGCGGACTTATCCTTAGGACTGAAGATGGGGGAAAGAATTGGAAAGAACAACAAACCTCTATTCGTTTAGGCAAAGACACTAATGTAGATTTTACCTTACATGAGATTAAATTTGTTGATACTTTAATAGGTTGGGCAGTAGGAGATAAGGGAATGATTCTGCACACGACTAATGGCGGCACCTCATGGGTACGCCAATCCCTCCCAACGCCTTTAGAAACTCATGTTAATCCTGAGCCATTTGCACAGAAGACGACTATTAGCTATTCGCTTCCTGAGGCGGGGAAGGTTGCGATTCGTATCTATGATGTGACGGGTAAAGAGTTGAAGCTTTTGGAGAGTGATGGTATTCAAGAGAAGGGTTTGCATACGATAGAGTTTGATGGAAGCGCATATCCGCAAGGCGTATTCTACTATCGGTTAGAAGCCCCCGGCGTAAGCGGCTTCGGGAAGATGACAAAGATCGTGCCGTAAAGAAATCTCTCGGTATACCTCAGGGGATTTCTCACTGCGTTCGGAATGACAGGCTGTGGATTTTACATTCCACGTTGAACATTCTTTATTCCCTACTTCTTCTCCCAGACCGTGAATTTCTTTGCGAGGGAGACTCTTGCTGCGCCAGGGGATGCCATGGACATTTTGAGGTAGAAGTCCTTGCTTGTCTCATCCCAAAATACGACGGGCATTTTCTCTCCACCGTATGTGCCGTTGGAGGAAGCGAATTGTCCGCTCGTGAAGTAGCCATCGGAAAGCGTATAGTACATATACGGTCCGCTATTCTTATATCGGAATATCCCCATCTTGTTAATATCATCAAAATCGAAGGTGATCTCGCCAATAAGCTGATCGCCATTGCTGAAGAGACGCTTCTTGATATTCTTCATCGTCGGGAATGCCGTTTCGAGCGTCTTCCCCTGATAGTATTCCGTAATAAGGGAGTTGAAGTCAGCCTTGCTCTGGTCAAGGGTGTCATCGCCTTTCTCGGAGGAGATGCCAGTGAAAATGAATGTACCGGTGCCGCTTTTTCCGTCTTCGTTGAGGGAAATGCGCATTTCTTTGAAGTCTGCCGTCAGGCAACCCGCAAGGAAGAGACCGAGAAATATAGGGATGAAAAGTATTTTAAGCTTATTTATCACTCGTTCGCGTTTAATGAATGTAGAGTTTTCACAACACTATACAAAATTATGGCAAAAATTATGCCTACATTATTCTGAAATTTTCACTTATGGCATTGATGTTTCAACATTTCGTAAAAAAACATCCATTCTGTCAACACCCGAACTCATAACATCGGTCGAAGTTACCCTCTACGATGCGGCAACGCATAAAGAAGCGTGGGATCGTTTTGTCCGAGGCTCGATGAATGGCACTGTTTTCCATGAGCAGCAATTCCTTGCCTATCATCCCGAAGGGAAATTCAACTTCCACCATCTCCTCTTTTTCGAGCGCGGCAATATCGTCGCAGTGCTTCCGGGCGGATTTACTCGCGGTGGCTCAGCCTATGAATCCCCTCTCGGCGCAAGCTACGGTTCATTCGTCGTTGGTGATATTAGCGCTGATACGGCACTTGCCATCGTCCGAGCATTTGAAGCATATATCGTAACGACAGGGATAAAAGAGGTATATCTGACGCAAGCACCCGTGATCTATCAGCCGAAGATCACGCAGAATTTGGAGTTCGCACTTCTGTATAACGGCTATGCATTCCAACGTCATTATATTTCTCATGCAATTGATCTAAGCTCAGGAATTGCACCACTTGAGAGATTTCAACCAACAGCACGCCGGCACGTGAGGAAGATGTTACGCGAACATCCGGAGATCGTCATCGAAGATGTGAGCGGAGAAAAGATGGTAGCAGTATTAACGGAGTTCTACCCCATCATGCTGGAGAATAAGTTAAAGTTCGATACGAAGCCGACGCACTCGCTCGAAGATCTTATCAAGCTTCACGAGCTATTGCCCGATCTTATCAAGCTCTTTACGTGCAGACTCTCCGATGAACTCATCGCCGGCTTTCTGATCTTCCGCGCAAATAGCAGAGTTGCACTGAGCTTCTACCCGATGATGCGCTATGCCTTTGATGAGTATAAGCCGATCTTCTTGCTAAGTGATACGGCAATGACGTGGGCACAGCAGAACGGCTTTTCATTTTTCGATCTCGGTGTATCGCAAGATACGAATGACGAAAACCCGATGACACCGAAGCTCTCGCTCATCCGCTTCAAGGAGAAATTCGATTCTCGCGGGCTTCTTCGCTCCACACTTTGGAAGAAATACAGCGAGTAATGCACGATCATTCCGACTCCCCTTCTGCAAAGCGTCTATGTATGCTCTTTCTCGGGAATGTAGAGACTGATCGTCGCATCAAGAGCTTTATCCACCTTTTCACTGCGCAAGGATACCACTGCGAACTGATCTACGCAACTCCAGGAGTAGCAACTGCCGCAGAGCATACCATCGAAGGTATAAAGGCGACTCGTCTTGCCCTCAAGCGAGCATCAGGACCGATGATGTTCTATGAATATCATCGTTCACTCCGAAAGGAGTTAACAAAGATGGGCAAATATGACGTCGTGTTCTCGTGTGAATTATATTCCCTTCGCGCCGCCGCTGAGTTTAAGAAGAGAAATGAATCAACACTTATCTACGATGCACGTGAGATATATACGGGTCTTCCCTCTCTCGTAAATAAGCCGTTCAAAAGATGGATATGGAAGCGAATCGAGGCAAAGGGATTATTAAAAACTGATGCGATTATTGTTACCGCTCCTCGTGACGCCAATGATATTTTCCAGATCCACCAATTTCTTCCGAGATCGTTTCTCATAAGAAATCTTCCATTGCAGACACCTGCTCCCATGCGTAATACGTATCTTCGGGATCATTTCCCAACGATCGGTACTTCGCGAAAGATTCTTGTGTATGTCGGTGGCTTACAAAAAGATCGGGGCTTGGAAGAAATGATCACAGCGATGACCGTGCTTCGCTCCGAAGCGGCATTCGTTATCATTGGCGGTGGTGCAATAGAAGAATCTCTCCACTCGCTTTCGGAGAGACTTGGAGTTACCGATTCTGTTTTCTTTCATCCACCTATTAACTCGGGAGAGGTTCTATCCATCCTTGCATCAGCCGATATTGGTGTATCGCTCATTAATTCACGCTCTCCAAGTTATACGAATGCACTTCCATCGAAAGTGTTCGAGTATATTCATGCAGGGTTGCCCGTTCTCTCAACAGAGCTTGCCGAAGTACGAGATGTTTTCGGCAGTGCCGAATGGATAGAGTATGCAGCGCTTGATACGGAGAGTATCGCTAGCTCGGCACGGAAACTTATCGCATGTGGAAACGTCGAACACACATTACGACCAATCGCCGAGCGATTGACCTTTGAAGCTGATACACATTCTCTTTTTGCATTCTTGAATTCGTGATCTATATACTCATCTTTCTTCAGCAGGCGATTGCCAGCATGACGCACATCATCGGTCAGGATGTGACGACAGCAGTGGCACCTACAACCGTTTTACTTTTTCGTGTTTCGATAGCGGCAGTACTACTCTATGGATTTGCGGCAATACGCGAAAAGAAATTCAACCTTCTCGCTGGCATTGAAGCGAAAGACCGAAAATTACTTTTACTTCTCGCGATACTCAACGTACTCATCAATCAACTGTTATATCTCGAAGGGATACGGCTCACTACCCCTGCAAATAGTGCATTGCTCTATGCGATGACACCGGCTATTGTTTTCGTCCTCGCTATGATCATTCATAGCGAACGAACGACATGGAAAAAAGGAGTAGGAATACTGGTCGCATTCATTGGTGTGTCGCTTATTATATTTGAACGAGGTCCCGTTCTTGAGGCTTCGCATACGTCGGGTAATTTGATGATATTTGCCGCCGTTATCGCATGGTCGCTCTTTACATTGCTCGGCAGACCTCTTGTAAAGAAATACGGTGCACTCCGAACCACCGCACTTCATATGACGATCGGTGCGATACTCTATCTTCCCTTTGGACTTCTGACTACTTCGGTCGCTGATGTTCAAGCGATCACCCCAATTCTTTGGCTCGACATTCTCTACCTTGCTGTTGTCTCTTCGGCAATAAATTACGTATTGTGGTACTATGCACTTGGCAAATTAGAGACGAGCAAGGTCGCGATCTTCCAGAATCTTCAACCTGTGATGACGACGATCATTGCCCTCTATCTTGGCCGTGTTATCTTCTCTCTCGAACTTTTCGGTGGTGGTGCAATGGCGATCATCGGTATTCTTATCGTGGAATTTGCCTAAGACGTATTCGGCATAGATTTTGTTGTGTGTATGGTCACGACTATTAAACGACACAACTATGCGGCAACACAGCCGTTTTTGCATCCCCGTTTTACTCCTTACATTCGTACTTTCCTCTTGCAAATCGTCCACAGACGAACCCAAGAATATTACGCCACCAGTAACTGCACCAGCCGCCCCTAAAAAAGTCGAAGCAGAAGTAAAAACTGATCCGACATTCCACTTCACTGGCTATGCACTTACAGGCTCAAGCGATCTTCAATATCTTGCTGATAGTCTCGGAAAAGAGAAGATGCTCATGGTTCTCAAGCTCAATAGGCTTGACCTGAAGCATTGCAAATCAGGCGATACATTGATCGTCCCCATTAACTTTACTGATAGCGCTGCACTTTGCCCTTTTCCTTTGCATTTTGATAGCGCAGCCGCGATCCCGAAGCTCCTTGTCATATCTCGAAAAGTACAGGCGTTCGCTGCGTATGAACATGGGACACTCCTTCGTTGGGGACCTACGAGTACGGGCAAGAAGAAAACCCCAACACCTGCGGCACTCTATTTCACGAATTGGAAGAAAAAACTTACGCATAGCACCGTTGACCCAAGTTGGATATTACCATGGTGCGTGAACCTTGATAATTTCGAGGGCATTTCTTTACATCAATTTGATATGCCAGGCTATCCGGCAAGTCACAGTTGCATCCGTCTGCTCGAAGAAGATGCAATGTGGATCTATGATTGGGCTGAGGAATGGAAATTAACGCCGAATGGAGGTAGCGTTGTGATCTATGGTACACCTACCATCATCTTCGATGACTATGCATACGGCAAAAAACCTATATGGAAGAAAGTTATTGACGATCCGAAGATGGCATCGGTTAAAGTTTCTGAACTCGATAGTGTACTTGCCATACATTCAAGCATCATCGCAGAACGCAAGCGAAGCGAAGCCGTGAGTTCAGACTCCGTAAAAATAACGGGGAAATAATAGCCATTTATATTTACACATGAACAGAGGGAATTCGTAGGGGCATGCCGCGCGTGCCCTCCCCGTAATTTGCGATATTCGTATAAAGTAGGTAAGGGGAACAGGGCATGCGCGCAAGCCCCTACGATACACATCCCCTTTCATCGTTCATCCTTCCGCCTTCATCCGTTCCCCGTGTCGTATCTTTCCATTCATGAATAAACTCTTCTATGGCGATAATCTTACCAACCAATGCGAGTACTCCGTCCCTCCGAGACTACTCATACGTCAATAGTCGGCGAGAACCTCACCGAAGTCTATTACGAATAAACATCGGCGGCTTAACCTACAAGAAAGCTTAGAAGGATAAGAAGCAGGAAGGGATGTTTTAAAATCACGAAATGTTACACTCTATACTAATACACTAAAATATTTTTTATGGGTAAGTTCCTTCTGCTTGTTCTATTGTTCATTCCGCTACTTTCATTTTCCCAACAAACCAT
>JBKJHR010000035.1:0-7109 GCA_046598695.1 Kapaibacterium sp. (SeqCode) | reverse complement strand
GCGAAGAATCAGCCCAACCTGGAGCTCGTCCTTATTTTTGTAATATAGATAAATCGTGCCTTTTGCAAGCTCTGCGTCGCGGGCAATGTCGTCCATTGTGCTCTGCTGAATTCCTTTTGAGCTGATGCATGATGAGTTTGAAGAGGCAACAGCTAAAGTCACATTGGGAATTGAGAAAATCCTCGCCTTAGGAGCGGCGTATTGGGATTTCGCCGAAAAGCACTCTTTTCATTTTGCCTTGATGTGCAGCGCAGATCTGCCTCAACGTCAGCAGGTATCAGATGAACTCTTGAACGAGCTCAACGCACAATCAAACTGGGTGTGGAAGTTCATGATCTCCATGATTGACGAAGCGAAGAGCGAAGGCAGCATCAAACCAGAAATTGAAGGCTTTACGCTTGGATTGTTACTACACCTCACTCTGATGGGTGTGATGAAGCAATATCACAGGACGACTCTTTCACCTGGAAATATCTTCTCCGCAAAAAAAGAATACAATCCAGTAAACGCAAACTATCGCCTACTCTACAACACTGCAAGCGATATCGTGATGTCACCTGCCATCACGGAAATGGGCAGAAAATACTTCCCAGAACCACGCTTCCCCACTATGGAAGAATTGAACGTAAGTGCCGGGGCAGCCATGGATGTTGTGGAAGACCCATTGATCCCAGAATCGATCACCGTACTTGCGCACTCATAAAATACTTTTATTAGCATCAGCATTTCATCTCTTATGAAAAATATATTCATCATTCTTAGTGCCGCTGTTATTTCCTTAATAGCCATTAACTCAAAGGCTCAGTTTACACAAGCACCTGAGTCACTAAAGAGCTACATCGAGATCGCTCTCTCACAAAATGCTGACGTACTTGCAACACGCTCCAAGTGGCAAAACACTGATGCGAAAGTTGATGAGTCGGCGGCGGCATTCTACCCGCGTCTTGATTTCACATCGCGCTTCACTCGTTTTAGTGGTGGTCGAGTAATCACCATTCCAACGATCGGAGCCATCAATACCTCCGGGCTTGGCTTGCCGGTCTGGGATAATAAGTTCGAAATGGTGTGGCCCATTGGCAACTACGCTATTTGGCAAAGCAATTCTGCTGCCCACGCACTCCGTGATGCCGCAACATCTGAAGTATCAGCAAAAGAATTAGACGTTCAATCAAAAGTAAGCGAAGTATATTATCAATATGCAAAAGCTGCCGAGCTTGTGCAAGTCCGCAAGAACGCTCTGAATCTCGCTGAAGAGAATTTGAAATTATCCAAAGCTCTCTTCAATTCGGACAAAGTGCAAAAGAACGACGTGCTCCGCGCTGAGGTACAGGTAGCTTCCGCAGAAGGTGAAGTCATTGGTGCGAAACGTATGCAGACACTCGCAAGAACCTCTTTCAACTCCATGTTGAATCGTTCGAGCGATGCCGACATCAATCTTCCAAGCGACGGCGAAATTCGGACGCTCGTTGGCATGACAAGCGATGTAGCATATTCAGGTAACGACATTGACTCACGTCTTGCACTTCCCTCACTGAAGGAAGATGCAGAACGAGCATTTTCTTCTCGCCCCGAATTAAGTCAACTCAGTGCAACAGAGATCGCTCTTGAAGACTTTAAGAAAGTAAACTCGTCAGACTACTTTCCGAATATCTCTTTCTTTGCAAGCTATGGCTGGCAGGAAGATCACATAAAGTTTTCTTCTGATGCCGATAATCTCGTCGGTGGATTTCTATTAAGATGGAATCTCTTTAGCGGCTTCGGGACAAATGCGAAAGTACGGGAATCAGAGGCACAGATCGAAGAACTTCGCCATCAACGCGAGTCAGCAATAAATGGCATTCGCCTTGAGATCGAATCAGCCAGAACAGATAAGATCTCAGCGATAGAGCGTCTGTACGTTGCAAAGAAATATGTTTCAAGTGCTGATGAGAACTATCGCATCACAAAGCTTCAATACGACAATGGGACAACGTCACTCATCAACTTAGTGGACGCGGAGATTTCCCTATCCAATGCAAAAGCAAGTTTTACAACGGCTACATACGACCTTATGATCGCTGAAGCAAAGTATAAGAAAGCACTTGGTATTCGTTAAACGATCACACAACAATTTTTAATTTCGTCACCCTATATTTCAGTTCTAATATGAAAACGTTCAAACACATAGCATTCACAGCACTTGTACTTTTTGCAGGAGGCATTGTGCTCAGTTCTTGCAAAAAAACAGAGGCAGAGACAAAAAGAGAAGAGATATTTAGCGTGCAAACTGCTACAGTAGAAAATGCGCCTATGGCGGCAACATTCAAAGCGACTGGGACACTCGAGGGTATCCGAGAAGCAACGGTCAATAGTGAAACACAGGGACGCATCCTTAACGTCAGTGTGCAAAATGGCTCGCGTGTTGGACAAGGGAGTGCACTCGTTCATGTTGACAATGAACTCAAGGCGATCTCTTTGAAACAAGCAGAAGCAGGGCGCATGACCGCTGAAGCATCACTTGAAAAAGCAAAGCTTGATCTCGGAAGAACGCAACAGCTAGCGAAAGAGAATGCAGCGACAAAGAGTCAGCTCGAAATGGCAGAGTTGCAAGTAAAGAGTGCTGATGCCCAACTTCGTGCAGCAGAAAGTGGCGAATCATTTGCGAAGCGTCAGCTCGCTGATGCAACAGTAAAGGCTCCCTTCTCAGGCACTGTCGCAATGCGCTATGTGAATCAAGGTGAATTACTCAACCCCGGAGCAAAGGTCGCTATGATCGTTGATGATTCAAAGATGAAACTCAGGATCAACATCGGTGAGCTTGATGTACCACTTATTAAGATTGGTGATGATGCGATAGTGACTGTTGATGCTATTGGCGGTACAGAATTAAAAGGTAAGATCACGACAATTGCTTCAAAGGCTGATGTTGCTCGTGCCTATATCGTTGAGGTTGAAATTCCCAATAGTGATAAGAAGCTCAAGAGCGGAATGTTCGCCCGTGCTGAGATCAAGCGCGAAGCAGCTCGTGATGTGCCGACAGTACCAACAAAAGCCCTCATTATCAACGGGCAACGTACACAGATATACGTTGCACATAATGGCATAGCAGAGTTGAAAGCCGTGAAGACCGGTGCCGCTTCTGCTGAGCGCACAGAGATCACCGAAGGATTAAAAGATGGAGACATTATCGTCACTTTCGGACAAAACCAACTTGTTGACGGCGCAAAGATCAAGGTTGTCACTAAATAATTTTTCAGCACATTCTTCTCGTAGAAAGCAGAATCAATGACTATTACAGAACTTTCAATTAAACGTCCCGCATTTATCACGATCGTCTTCGTGGCTCTTGCTGTGATGGGAATTTTCGCCTACACAAAACTCGGTACCGATCTTCTTCCGAAGATGGATTTCCCGAATATCTCTGTCATCACAACCTATCCTGGTGCAGGACCTGAGGAAATTGAGGACCTCATTTCTAAGCCTGTTGAAGAGGCAGTGGCAGGTACGAATAAACTTGACAATGTTCGCTCCTTCTCATATGAAGGCTACTCTGTTGTGCTTGGGCAGTTCTTGCTCACTGCAAATGCAGATGATGCAGCTGCCGATGTTCAACGAAGAGTCGAGCTTATCAAGGCAAAACTCCCGAAAGATGCAGATCAACCTCGTATCGTAAAGATCGATATTGGAGCTGCACCCATTCTTCGTATCTCAACCACTTCAACGACGCTTACCTCGACTGAGCTATATCAGCTTGCAAAAGACAAGCTCAAACCTCGCCTTGAATCTACGGAAGGTGTTGCTCAGGTTGATGTGACTGGTGGAAGAAAGCGTGAGATCAAAGTTGCTGTTGATAATGCCAAGTTGAAAGCCTACGGACTTTCGATCAATGCGGTAACACAATCATTAGCAACGCAAAACCTTGACTTCCCTACTGGAAAAGTTACACAACCGACTGACCAGTATATTGTGCGCGTAAAAGGAAAGTTTACAAGCGTGAGTGAGATGAGGGCTCTCCCGATCACAACACTCTCTAACGGTACAACAATTTACCTTGGTGATGTTGCTGAAGTGCAAGATAGTTACAACGAAGACATTCAACCAACTCGTTTGAATGGTAAAGATGCAGTAGGTCTCCTCTGCATTAAGCAATCGGATGCAAATGCTACTTCAACTGCCGACAATGTCTACAAAGTTCTCAAACAACTTGAAACTGAATATAAGAGTGAGGGAATCAAGTTCGAAATAGCGCAGGATGCGACACTCTATACTCGCGCATCAATCAGTGAGGTGTTTTTTGATTTATTCATTGCAATTATTCTTGTAGCGTTGGTACTCTTCCTCTTCTTACGAAGCGGTAGAAATGCACTTATCGTTCTCGTATCAATACCAACATCACTTATCTCGACCCTTATTTTCATGTGGTTATTTGGGTTCACACTGAACTTGATGTCACTCATGGCACTTGCTCTTGTGATCGGCGTATTGGTAGATGACTCTATTGTGGTACTTGAAAACATACATAGGAAGCTCGAGGAAGGACAAAATCCGGTTGATGCCGCCATTAACGGACGAAATGAAATTGGCTTTGCTGCCATCGCTATTACTCTCGTTGACGTAGTGGTGTTCTTGCCTATATCGCTTGTCAGTGGTATTGCAGGAAAGATCTTCCGCGAGTTCGGCTTAACGGTTGTTGCTTCAACCCTTATATCACTTCTTGTGAGCTTCACATTGATCCCTATGCTCGCTGCAAAATTTGGCAAGGCACATGAAGAGATCAAGTTCAAACCTTTACGCTGGATATCCGACAAGTTTGAAGGTTTCCAAGATTGGCTGACAGTAAAATATCATAATATCCTCACATGGGCACTTGGACATCGTAAGACAATTCTGTTCTCTTCATTCTTATTGTTTGCAGGAAGTTGTTCATTGATTCCACTCGGATTTATTGGTGGCGAATTTATCACGCAGCCTGATCGTGGTGAGTTCGCTGTGAATTATGACTTCCCTGCTGGTACGAATGTCACAACTGCGGATTCTCTCATCAAGGAATTTGAGAAAGACCTTGCTGCTGATAAGAACATCGAACGCTATTTGACGCTTGTTGGAAAACAAGAAGATCAATGGGGTACGACAACCCGCGCCAATCTCGGTCAGATTCAAGTCCGCATGCCTGAAAAGAATAAGCGTATTCGCTCCACGAATGAAGAGATGAAGTATATCAATAATCTCTCAAAAAATCACCCGGGACTGCTCGTGCGTACATCTCCTATTGGTATATTTGGTACGGCAAACCAAGCTCCGCTACAGATCGAAATGCGTGGTAACAACATGGCTGATCTTACTAGCTATACCGATACATTGAAATCGAAAATTCGTAATATTAATGGACTTCGTGATCTGAAGAGTTCATACGAGGAAGGTCAGCCCGAAGTCAAAGTCATATTCGATCGTGATAGACTTTCTGCTAACGGACTCACACTCGGCGAAGCCGCTTTAGCGATCCGAACAGCTCTTGCAGGAAATACAGATTCGAAATACAAAGAAGGTGATACGGAATTTGACATCAACGTGATCTTCGATAAGCTCGATAGATCGAATGTCAATGAGGTAGCATCCATCAATCTTTCTAATAGAGCAGGTCAACAGTTCAAGCTTTCTGATGTCGCTACCCTTGTCTATGGCAAAGGACCTTCACAGATCAACAGAAAGAACCGTGAGCGAGTTGTTACTCTTACTGGCGGTGTATCAGGAAGAGCAATCGGTGATATTGTAAAAGATATTCAAAAGGTCATTGCTACGATGCCTGTTGCAAAGGGAATGAATGAGCCATACTTTGCAGGTGATACCGAGAATCAGAATAAGTCCGGTTCGGATATGGGTATTGCATTCTTAATGGCTATCATGCTTGTATATATGGTTATGGTTGCCCTATTTGAAAGCTATGCACATCCTCTCACGATCATGTTTTCGCTTCCAGTAGCTCTGATCGGTGCATTGGCACTCCTTGCTATCACAGGAAAAACGCTCTCGCTCTTCACGATGGTAGGAATGATCATGTTAATGGGACTCGTAACAAAGAATGCTATTCTCATTATTGATAGAACCAACGCACGCCGCGCACTCGGACATGGTATCAAAGAATCACTTTTGGAGGCGGGACCAACGCGCCTTCGCCCTATCATTATGACGACAGTCACAATGATCTTGGGTATGATGCCGCTGGCTCTCGGTTTGGGAGAGGGCTCGGAATTCCGTCAGGGTATGGCTATCGCGATCATTGGCGGACTTGCAAGCTCAATGATCCTTACACTGGTGCTGGTGCCCGTGATGTACACCTACATTGAGAGTGGTCGTGAGAAATTTCCACGATTCTTTAAGCGCATCAATATCTTCTCAAAGATGCGTAAACCTCGCCCAGTATACGCAGAAGGGCAATAAACAGAGTGTGGTGCCTGTTCCGGTAGTGATGATGATGGGATACGTTAGGTGAAAAATACGGGGTAGGCATTATAAGAAGGAGCCGTGTGAGTGATCATTCGGCTCCTTTGATTTTTACGCATTTAGCGAACATTAAGAAAAAATAATGTACCAAAGTGTAACACCAAGGCGGTTTTCGTGTTAATATGGTAGTTATTATTTCATAATACATTCAATCAAATAGACCTTTTTATGATCCGTAAAGTAGCAGTATTCACGTTTTTCCTCTATGCTGCAAGCCTCCTTGCGCAGGGAAACAAGCCCGTTGCCTTGATGAAGGGTGAAGTCGTCAGTGCAGATGGCGGAAAAGTATCCGACGTTCAGGTCTCTGTCTATAAAGGCTCAGAGATCAGCAATACCGGAAAATCCAACACCGAAGGTAAGTTTCAGATCATTCTGAAGCCGAACGTGAACTACCGCGTTACCTACTCGCATCCGAAGTACTATTTCAAGGAAGAATCGGTCAACGTACCAGACCTTGATAAATACCGCGAAATTCCTGTGCAAGTCACCTTACGACCTTTGGAACTTGGTCGCCCATACAAATTTAACGCGATGGTATTCGAGCCAAAAAGCTCGAAGATCGAAAATGACGTGATCTCAGATATGGAAAACATTGTCGCCGCAGCGCAGCGGAATAAGGTCAGCTTGCG
>JBKJHR010000191.1:0-3484 GCA_046598695.1 Kapaibacterium sp. (SeqCode) | reverse complement strand
AATGCCAAAGATAAAGTCATGATGGGTGTTGAGCGTACTTCTGTTATCATTAGCGATGAAGAGAAGAAGACAACAGCATACCATGAGATCGGGCACGTGCTTGTTGCTCGCAAGATACCTGAATCTGATCCTGTCCATAAGGTGACGATCATTCCACGTGGCAGAGCACTTGGTGTAACGACGTACTTGCCGATCGACGAGAAGCATACATACTCGAAAGTATATCTCGAAGCAATGATCGCTTATGCACTTGGTGGACGTGCCGCGGAAAAGATCATCTTTAATAGCATCACCACTGGTGCAGGCAATGACATTGAACGTGCGACGGACATTGCGCGGAAGATGGTCTGCGATTGGGGAATGAGCGAGAAACTTGGTCCGTTGAAATACGGTGCTGCAGAGCATGAAGTATTCTTAGGACGCGATTACGGTCAATCGAAAACATTCTCTGATACGACAGGACGTATTATTGATGAGGAGATTCGTGGTATCGTCGAGCGCGGAATGGCACGTGCCGAGACATTGCTCAATGAGAACATAGATGTTCTCCATGCGCTTTCTCTTGCTCTCTTGGAGCGTGAGACGTTGAATGCCGGTGAGATCGAGATCATTATCGCAGGCGGTGTTCTTCCTCCATACGAGAGAAAGAAAGAACCAAAAGCGCAGGCTCCGGAGCGCAAGTTCAAGATCGCAGATGATGTGGTAACTCCACCTCTCGGGGACTTGGGCGGCATGGCTCCAATGCCAGCGTAAACGATCTAATTCTGAGGCGACCACACGGTCGCCTTTTTTTTGGAGGATTTTCTAATAAGGTGAAGATATAATAGTCCTATATCGTCGCAGTTTTGTTGGTTGTTAGTAGTAGAATTGAATCTCTTAACTACTAGAGTAAACTTGCTAATCATTTCGTTCCGAGTGGGCTAACTGCTTTATCGTTATTTATCAATAAGGTACCTATACACACGCTCAATATATGAAATAATGAATGAGATCCGAAAATATTGTTGTTCCGCCTCTTATTCATATTTTGATGCTATGAAGGGGATCAGATACCAGCCGCCATTTCCGTTTGCTTGGCAATCATCTAAGTTAGGATCATATCCCCATAGTGAGCAAACACCAGTCGCATTATTTGCACAGTTGAATACGAATATAGAACCGGGATTCTTATATGAGCCATCTACGGACCATGTTGCTTTATAGCGCATGATCTTGTATGGTCTCTGGGCAAGGGATACGTTGGTGAGTGCGAGGAATGCGATGAAGATAACCGTAAGTTTTGCTGTTTTCATTGTAGTAGAATGTTAATGTTTGTGAAATCAGGAGCAGCACTTGATTTTTATATTATTACTGCCGCTCTTGATACAAACATAACCTCTCAGATAGAAGGAGATACTACGTATTTATTACGTATGGTCTAACTAATTGAAATACATGTGATTATCTACGGTACATGATGTATAGACTCTACTGATTTTTTGTTAAACAGAAAACCCGCTACATTGCTGCGCGGGTTCTGCTAAAGATTCAAACGTAAAGTCTATCAAATTACTGTTTCAGCAATTTCACCGTCCGGACTTCGCCGCCGCTGGTGCTGAGTCTTGCATAATACACCCCGCTTGACCAGCCTTTTGTCGGGATGAGATATTTGTATTCCCCTGCCTGCTTGAAGCCAAGTCCTTCGGAGTATAGCTCTCGTCCAAGTTCATCGAAGATGGAAAGATGCAGCATCGTAGAAGCAGAAAGCTCTGCCGAAAGAGAAACTTCATCCCCGAATGGATTCTGTCCCGCTGTGAAAGAGAGAATACGCTCGGTCGGTTTCGCCGTTGGTTCGCCCGTTACGGCATTGGGTTTGCCGCGAAGGATCGTCAGGTCAAGATCTTCCAAACTTGGTAACACGATCTCAAAAGGAGTTTTAAGAGAATCTGTGACAGTATCCTTCCATTTTTTATAGAGCTGGGTTGAATCATATTCCCAGTCTTTTGTCAACGGTTTCCGAAGGTAACCACAAATAGATGAATCAATCATATATCGAATAATTGCATTGGCACCTTCAAAGTAATCATGATGATTACTATCAAAGTACTGGAATGTAGTCAACATTGATCGCACATCTTCACAATAGTATAAAGAATCAGAATCGTAATACAATATTTTTTTAAGCCATTGTAGATGTTCGGGAAATCGGTTTAAATCTGAATTACGATATTGATTAGTACCACTGAGAGCGCTGAATGCACCATACGTTTTGATAACTCCTGTACAATGTTCAACGGAATATTTAAGAGTATCATAAGCTCTTTGCCATTCGTAACCTTGTGCGAGGCCACTTGCAGTGCTATTTATAGCATAACACTCATCTGGCGTTTCAAGGGTTGAAAGAATTTTTTCATTTCCATTGATTTTGATAATTTCTGCAGAAGGGGACCCGCAAACGATGCCAGTATGGGTAGCAAATGTCTCCCGTTCATCTATGGTAAGTGACTGAGAGTATGATGAGACACTGATTACCGAAATTAATACCAGGGTTAAGAAGTAGCTTCTCATGGGGTGTATCGGATTATTGTAATGATAACCCAAATAGATGTGGATAGTTACAGATGGCACGTTCTTTATACAACGAAAAACCCGACAACTTGCGTAATCGGGTTCTTGCGTATAAAAATTAAAACCTCCATCTCGGCGCGATGTGGTTTTGATTAGACTTCCTCTACTCTTTCACGATCTTCCTCACCACAACCGAATTCATCACCGTAAATCTCGCATAGTAAATCCCTCCCGGAAGGTTTGAGAGATCGAGAGTCAACTCGGAAGAGACGGGAGTTGCGACCTCCTGAACGACCTGACCCAGCAAGTTCATGACTTGGACTCGCGAGGTGTTTACAGGAATGTTACGCACATCAATTGCTCCAGTCGTTGGATTCGGCGAGAGTTCGATCGCGTTTTTCATTTCGTTGGCGCTCACACCACTACTGCCCGGGACAAAGACCTGCAATGTGTATTCATACTTGCCAGAACCAGCACTCGTTGCGCCCATGAAGTAGAGTTTGTCGCCGGTAACGGCAGCGGTGCCGAAGACTCCGATAAATGGCTCGGCATTGAGATCTGTTACGGAATTGGCCACCGGATCGAAGACTCGCGTCGTAAGACCATACGAAGCGGCATTCGAACCGTCCATGATATAAACTTTTCCGTCCAGAGAAGCCATTGCATAATAGAGGCCTATATCACCAGAGGGATTAGCATCAGTCCATTTTCGAGTAACAGGATCGAGTACCTGTATTGCATCTACATCTCCTCGAATAATGTAAAGCTTGCCACCCAACTCGAAGGCTCCCGATGGCCTTGATGGCTGAAAGCTTCCTTCTATGCTTTGTAGTGTATCAAAGATGTTGGTCACAGGGTCGAAGATATCGACCTCGCCACTTGCGGCATACCCGCCGAAGAAATAGATCTTCCCACCAGAGGCTGTGGATACCAATTG